>CAMYMX010000668.1 GCA_947259605.1 uncultured Polyangiaceae bacterium
GCGCGACCCACGGGCCGCGCAAAGGCAAGCCTCTAGCGGAGCAGACAGTGAGGAACGCGCTCAATGCCCTCTCTTCGGCTTTCTCCGACGCGGTCGCGGCCGGCAGGGCTAGCGGAAATCCTTGCAAAGGTGTGCGTGTCCCGCGTCAAGCGAGAACCGATGAAGATTGGACCTATCTTACCAACGACGAGATTTGCACGGTGTTCGATCTCCCCGACCTCCCTGCCAAGCAGCGCACGGCGTTCACGGTCGCCATCTACACGGGAATGAGAGCCGGAGAGATCTGGGGCCTCCGCTGGGAGGATGTCGACTTCGAAGAGCGGGAGATTCTCGTTCGCTACTCCTTCGACGGGCCCACCAAGGGCGGGAAGGTTCGTCGTATCCCGATGCTGCCGCCTGTCTCGGAGGCGCTCACGCGCTGGAGGCGCAGAGATGACGTCACGAGGGCGGCAGGGCTCGTCTTTCACGCCCGAGACGGCGCCATGCACACCAGGGGATATGACGCGCGGTGGGCCAAGAAATGGCGCTCTGCGGCGGCTGTCCGGCCCGAGGTGCGTTTTCACGACCTCCGACATACATGCGCAAGCCATTTGATCATGGGTACGTGGGGAAGGGCGTGGCGGCTCGAGGAAGTCCAGGTGGTGCTCGGCCATGCGAGTCGAACGACGACTGAGCGTTATGCGCGCCTGCCCGAAAAGATGGAGCCACCGATCAGAGTCGAACTGATGACCTACGGTTTACGAAACCGTTGCTCTACCAACTGAGCTACGGTGGCCTAGGGACTGCTCTCGAGAAGAACGGCGATGCTGGTAGCGTGACGGGGACGAGCTGTCAATCGGGCGGGTGGTCGTCGGCCTCCAAACCCTGCGCCGCGTTCGACCGCACCCCCAACACGGTGCCTACACGTCGTCGTCGTCGTCGGTTTCGTCGACGATGAGCTCTTCTTCGGTTTCCTCTTCGACTTCGTCGGAGTCGTCGTCTTCCGGGGCAGTGTACTTCAGGTCGACGTCCGCGTCGGCGAGCTGGGTTTCGAGGAGCTCCAACAGCTCATCCAGGTCTTCTCCGGACCACTCGTCCAGAATCTCCGTGATGAAGTCGTAGAAGTCGCCGCTGTCTATTCGGCGTTCGATTTCCTCGATGTCATCGTCCGAGAACGTGCTGACGAGGTCCTCGCGTAATGCGTCGGTTTCGCCGTCCGCGATCGCATCGGCGACCGAGAGTCGGACTTGCCGCATCGCGCGCTTGTTTAGGAAGATCTCCATCTGAAAACCTCTAAGCGGGGTCGAATCGGCGCTACTATAAGAGAGGGTAGGGGGCTGTCAATCTTGTCTCCAAGGGATTCGACACTCTATGCTACAGCCGTGCCATCCTGCCCCGCTGCGATCTGTTTTTTTGCTTTTTGCCTCGCCGCGCCTCGATGGGCCGGGGCGGATTCCTCGGAGCTGCCGGGCGGCCCGCCGGCGCGAGAGGGGGCGTTTGCCATTGGCCCCGAGACCGGCATGGTCATCCCCCTTTCCACCAATCGGCTTTGCCCCGACGGCTATGGCTGTATCGCTGACCTAGGTTGGGCGGTCGGGCTCAACTTCTCCTATCGATGGGCCAAAGGAATCGGTCTGGGCTTTGGCTATGAGCTCTGGCTGCTCACGGCGAACGGAGTTTACGAAACGTCCGTCCCGCAGATGTTCACCGGGCTGCTCCAGCACTCGTTCCTGCCCGCCCGCGCGACCCACCCACTCATCCGCCTCCGAGGCGGCTTTCTCATTTTGGGCCCCTCCTTTCGCGTGGCGACCATGGGCGGAATGGCGGAGATTGGGGTCGGCGCGGAGGTCGAGCTGAGCCACAGCACGGTCTTCTCCTTCCTCGTGACGGGCAACCTACTCCGGACCCGGTCATTCACCACCCCGGGGGACGGAGCCTTGCGAGGCGTCGATGCCCCTTTGGACGCCATGCTCGTTTTGCGCGTCGGATGCAACTTCCTACTGTGAAACCCCTCGGATCTCACCAATCAAGCACCGGTCCGTTGGAGAATTGGGCCGTGCAGATGTACCCTATATCGTTATAGTGTCTGGGTGGGGTCCAAGGATGTTGGCGGGGGCTGAATGAGCGGCGACGCACACCGCGATAGCGATGAACGTCCAAAGCGAGGCGAGACCGACGAGACCCTGCTCCCGGCGCCCGGGAAGGAGAGCTGGGACGGGGCGTCCGACCCGAGTCCGAGACCCAGCCAGCAGGGCGTCGGTTTCACGATCTATGGCAAGACCCACGTCGGGCTCATCCGGGACCACAACGAGGACAACTTCAT
>CAMYMX010000669.1 GCA_947259605.1 uncultured Polyangiaceae bacterium
AAACACGACCTGGAGCGAGCCAACCTCGCACTGCGCGAAGCCAACGCACATCTCGAGCAGCGGCTTCACGGCCAGGCCGAGGCGCTGCAACGGACCCAGAAAGAAATCGCCTCGCTTCAAACGTCGACTTCGGGAGGCGAGCGCTGGGGCCTCGTGGGTGCCAGTGACGGCATGCGGCGGGTGTACGAGTTGCTCGAACGACTTGCCGGCAACGACGTGCCGGTCGTCGTTACGGGAGAGAGCGGGACTGGTAAAGAGCTCGTGGCTCGCGCCATTCACCGAGGAAGCTTGCGCGGCGACGGCCCCTATGTCTCGCTCAGCTGCGGTGCGATCCCTGAGGGCATCCTCGAAAGCGAGCTCTTTGGTCACGTGGCCGGCGCGTTCACCGGAGCGACACACGGACGGGACGGGCTCTTTGCGCAGGCCGATGGCGGAACGCTCTTCATGGATGAAATCGCCGACATGCCGCCACGCATGCAGCTCGATTTGCTACGTGTGCTCCAAGATCGACGCGTGCGTCCGGTCGGGGGCGCCGAGGAGAGGCCCATCGATGTCCGCCTCATCACCGCATCGAAACGTCCGCTCCGAGAGTTGATCGACGAAGGCAAGCTTCGCGAGGACCTGTACTACCGGTTGGCTGTGGTGGAGCTGGTCTTGCCTCCGCTTCGTGAACGACGCTCCGACATACCGCTTCTGTGTGATCACTTCCTGCGGCGCATCGCCGAGGAGCGCGGGGAGCGCGCCAAGCGCCTGAGCCGCGAGGCCTTGCAGCGCCTCTGCGCCCACGACTACCCGGGCAACGTTCGGGAGCTCGAGCACCTTCTGGTCAACGCGACGGTGTTCGCCGCGTCGGACCGCATCGAGGCTGAAGAGCTCGCGATCGAGACCGGTCAAGCTTCGCGGCCGTCGAGAACAGAACTAGGCAACTACGAGTCTTTCAAGGACGCCGAGCGCGATCGCATTCTGGCTACCCTCAACACCCACGGCTGGAACCGTGCGCAGGCGGCGCGCGCCCTCGGCATGGCAAGACGAACGTTCTATCGTCGGCTCAAGGAGCACGGAATTGTGCTTCCTCGAGGGAAGGGCGCGAAGGACGAGGACTCGCGGCCCTAAAGGCTGGCGGGCGAGACCGCGCTCGAAACACCGGCATCGTACTTGTCCGGCGACTCCCCCGGGGGCAGATATAAGGGCGGCTCGCCGGGCCGCGACCAGTCGACCCAGTAAACCGCCTTCGAGCGGACATCGACATGGACGAAGCTGCCGCGCGGGTAGTAGCCGACCCCAACCTTGGTGAGCGTGAGACAGTAGTCCCGAAGGACTTCGTTCGGCACTCCTTCCACGCGTATGTCGATGGCTTCGCCCGTCGCGTGCCGGCTCGAGCCGCCCTCGTCGCTGGTCTTCGAGCGGTACGCGCTTACGACCACGATCGTCCGGCCGTTGAAGTGATCGGCGAGATACGCAAGCGCGCGCATCAGCCGCGGATGCGGGCGCTTCACTTCATCGGTTTCCCGGTCGCGAAGAAACCGACCGAGACGTTGCCGGGCCTTCGCGTCGGGTTTCCCGCTCTTGTCGAACAGGCGTACCCGCAGCGTCTCTTGGCTGGCCGGGCGCTCGAGGGTGACCAGGCCGGACAGGACCGAGTTTCGCGCCTTGGTCGCCTTGGCGCTCTGGCTGTAGCCGGGCAGCTCGAGCCGTTGCCCGACTCGAAGGGTGGAATCGGGCTTGAGACCATTGGCCTGCCCCAGAGCCTTGACACTCACCTTGTTGAGCTGGGCGATGCCGGTGAGCGTCTGCCCAGGATAGACATAGATCACTCCTTGGGGTGGAACGCGCAAAATTTGGCCGACCCGCAGGCTCGACGTCTTTTTCAGGCGATTCGCCGCCGCCAGATTCGTCACCGACACGCGATATCGCTTGGCGATCGCGCCCAGGCTCTGACCCTGCTGCACGGTGTGCTTCCGCTGCGCTTGTGCGGGCGCATGTAAGAGGAAGACCAAAAACATCGCGACGACCGCGCGCCACGCCCCATTCCAGCTCATCACGACCCGAGGAGTATTGACGAGTCCCCGTTCAGGGCAACTAAGCGACGAAGATCCCGGTTTTTTTGCCTTCGTCGGCGAGCGTTGCGACCATGAATTCAGACACCTTCGCTCGTTGACATTCGGTGGGTTCGCGCGTCGAGCACAAGCAGTGCCTGACGATCGCGGACGTCAGTGTTCCGCTCACTAGGTTCACCTAATTTAGGCCTAATTAGCACATAATTCAGTGCTAAATTTTCCTAAGTTGCTTGACCCTAG
>CAMYMX010000670.1 GCA_947259605.1 uncultured Polyangiaceae bacterium
CAAGCTGAACACCGCCTCGCCGGCGACGATTAGGCATCCGATGAACATGACGCGGTCGAGTGGATCGTTCTCGGTCACGCCGCGCCTGGCCAGTCTTTTACTTCACGGTGAACGTGACCCCGGGTTCGGTCTCGGCGAACGTGGGGGTGAGGAACCGCTCGTAGCCGCGCTCATCGCGTAGCTGCGACTTGAAGAACGACACGACGTAGAGGTTTTGCAGCCGGTTGGCTTCTTCGATGGCGAGCACGTCGGGGCCGCAGGTGGTCTCGTAGGGTTCGATGAGTGCCTCGGCGCCCAGTTCGGGCCAGACCTCCGGGCCCCAACCGAATCCGATCAGCCAATTGGCAATGGCGCAGATCGCTGCAAAGTGGTTGTGATTCGCGCCGATGATATCGACTTTGTACACCGGAGACGCGTTGACCATCTGCTCGAAGGCGATCGCGTTGTTGCCGATCGGGACGTCGATGTCCTCGGTGCCGCCCATCAGCATGACGGGCACGGTGATGCTCTCGAGCTGCTCCCGGGTGAAACCAGCATTGGGGCTCGGCCGGTCGTCGCTTTGCAGCTCACCGTCGATGACGGCGGAGATCGGTGCGATGGCCATGACTCTGGTGTCCGCAGGCGCGCCCGCCCAACCCGCTGCCATCCCGACGGCCGTCATGCCGCCAAACGAGTGGCCAACGACACCGACTGCGCTCTCGTCGATGCGCTGGTAGAAGGGGTCCTGTGGATCCTGATTGCGGCCGAACATCGTGTCGATGAGGAACGAGACGTCGGGGACGCGCTTGGCAGCGGCCTCGTCGAAGGAGTCGGTCGATTCGGCCGGTGTCGACTGCGCGTTCCCGGTGTGCTCGGGCGAGAGGACGATGAAGCCATGGCTGGCCAGAGCTTCCATCATGCCGAACGACTGAATCGAGATTCCCCCATAGCCATGAGAGAACACGAGGAGGGTCTGCTTTGGTCGTGACGACACCGGCAAATCCTCGACCGCGACCTCGGAAGGAAGGCCGAGTGGTCCGAGCAAGAGGTATTCGGCGAGCGGTGCGTCGGCCGCGTCTTCGTCGTCGACCGGATACCAGACATCGACGAGCAGCGATCGATCCGCGCGCGCGGCGTCGACGGCGGTGAAGGAAGAGTGGCCGACGGCACGGGGGCCGAGGGCATCGGGCGCATCGACCGCGGCCGTGTTCTCGGTGGACGTGGCGCCGCTGCACGCGAGCAGGAGGCTGACGAGAGAAGCGAGCAGGAAAAATCGAAGTGTAGAAGTCATAACTAGGCGTCCGTGGTGAGGCATGTCGCCGGCTTGATCAAGTGAGGGGGTCGCACGCTGCCCTGATCCGTCGTGTTTTCTGGGTTTCGGGACCCCGGCCGAACCCGTTTCAATCGCGTTGCACGGAGAGGACGAGCTTTCCGCGGGCGTGACCTTCGTCGAGATATCGGATGGCCTCGGCGGCTTCGCGCAACGCAAAAGTTTTATCGACGACGGGTGTGACCTTGCCCGACTCGATCAGATCCCTGAGAACCAGCAGGTCGTCTGCACTTTCCTTCGCAACGAAGGTGCGGAGCCTCTGGCGAACGAAGGGCGACAAGAGAAGCGCACGGATCTGACGGTCGGTGCCGCCGAGCCACCGGCCGCCCTCCTCGCCGCCGATGATCACGAGCGTGCCCTCTGGCGTGAGGGCAGGCCTTAGAGCGGACAGCGAGCGGTTTCCCGCCATGTCGAGGATGACGTCATAGCGCTGTGACCTTTGTGTGAAGTCGTCGGACACGTAGTCGATCACGTGGTCGGCTCCAAGGGAGCGAACCATGTCTACCTTGCTCGTGCTGCACACGCCGGTCACTTCCGCGCCGAACGCCTTGGCGAGCTGCACGGCAAAAGTTCCAATGCCACCCGACGCGCCGATAATCAGGATGCGTTGGTCAGGCTGAGCTTCTGCATGATCGCGAAGACCTTGCAGGGCGGTGAGGGCAGACGTGGGCACGGCGGCCGCCTGCTCAAAGCTCAGGTTTGCGGGCTTGGGCGCGAGATGGGTCGCTTTTGCAGATACATACTCTGCGAAGGTACCGTCCGCGGTGCCGAAGACTTCGTCGCCCAGCTGAAACTGCGTTACGTCCTTCCCCACAGCCTCCACTCGCCCCGCGAGATCGTTGCCACGAACCGGAGATCTGGGCGCGCGGAACCCGTAGCCCGCAATGCGGATCAGGTAGGGCAGGCCCGTCATCAGATGCCACACACCCGGGTCCACGCCGGCCGCATGAACGCACACGAGCACCTCGTCGTCTTCGACTCCGG
>CAMYMX010000671.1 GCA_947259605.1 uncultured Polyangiaceae bacterium
GCGCTCGGTCGAGGCGGACTACGCCGTCCTCGCCGACTTGGAGCGCATCGTGAGCGAGGAGAAGCCTGACTACGTCTTGCACGTAGCTGGCGTGACAAAGGGCAGCTCCTACGAGGACTTCCGCCTCGGCAACGTCATGCCCACCCGGAACCTGCTCGCAGCCCTTCGTCGGGAGCATTCGAGCGCCAAGCGATTCGTCCTGGTGTCCTCGTTGACGTCGTACGGGCCCTCCGCAACGTCGGCGCCTCATCGCGAGCAGAACCCGCCGCGACCGATCGAGCATTACGGACAGAGCAAGCGCGAGGCAGAGGAAGCAGTCGAAGAGGAATCCGGCGGCGTGCCTTGGACCATTCTGCGCCCCTCCGGGGTTTATGGGCCGGGCGACGTCGACTACTTCAACTTGTTCAAAAGCGCGATGCTTGGCTGGAACGTGTACTTCGGCAACCGCCAGCGACTGATGTCGGTCATCTACGTCGATGACTGCGTTCGAGGAATCCTCGAAGCCGCCCAGCACCCAAGCAGCATCAACAGGGGTTACTTCCTGACCAGCGAGGAGCAGGTCACCTGGGAGCAGTTCCAATCCGAGGTGGTTCGAGTGGTCGGCCGTCCAGCGCGAACAGTCGACTTGCCCGAGCAGCTGATGTCGATTGCCGCCCTCGGCGGAGAGCTAGCGACCCGATTCGACAAGAAGCCGAGGCTCTTGAACCTGCAGAAGGCCAAGATGGGCGCGCAGCAGGCCTGGACCTGCGTGGGTGACGCGGCCAGGCGAGACTTTGGTTTCTCGGCCGAAGTCGATCTCGCCGAAGGCATCCGCCGTACCCACAATTGGTACGAAGCCAACGATTGGTATCAGAGCCTCAACCCGAAGGATTTGCTCTCGGTGCGATCACTCCGCGGCTTGGCCCGTCGCTTCGGCCGCCGCCGGTGAGAGTTCTTCCAAAAGTCGATGGCCGGTAGACGTGATCTGGTCCAACAGGTAGCGCGCCCTGGGCTCGGCCCGCTCGAGGTGCCGTTCGAGAACATCGGCTCGTTCCGGATGTTTATCGGCCTGCGCCAGGAGAAGCTCGGCGATCGCGATGTCGCCGAGAAGTTGAATCAATCGCTCAGCGTGCAGCATCGCAAAGGCGAAGTCGCGCTTTGGGTTCCAGTTCTTGATGAGCTCGTCGGTCCATTCGCCGATCGGCTTGCGGCGAAGTCCCCTCACCTTGTTGCCTGCCGTCCGGAGCACCAGGTGTTGCTGCGCGCTCAATGAAACTGTCTGAAGCTGTGCAACCCGTCGTTCGAGCGGATTACGGTTCGAGAGTGCACGCCATCGCGTTTGCGCCAGGCGCTTCACGAATGCCTGCGGGTTCTTGATGATGCCGCCGAGCGTGTCCTTCATCGCCATCAGCGCTTGAATTTGGCTCGTTCCTTCGTAGATCGGCATGACGAGCGCGTCACGAAGCAACTTCTCCGGAAGGTAGTCCGTGGTGTAGCCGTTGCCGCCGTGAATCTGAAGCGAAGTACGAGCGTGCTCTACGGCTTTTTCCGCAGCCAAGTACTTGAGGAGCGGTGTGAGGCGGCGCGCAATCTTCTCGTGCGACTTCATGCTGCTCGTCAGTCGCTTTTTCTCGTTTTCGTCGAGGTCCCCGTAGCGAACGGCCAGTGCCAGTTTCTGCGCCATTTCCTCGTGGAAACAGGCGGTGACCGCCACGGCGCGGATGCCCTGAATTTCGGTCTTCATGGTTTCGAGGTACTCGGCGATCATTTCGTGTCGATCGATCGTCTTCCCCATCGATCCACGCCCGGCGGCATACTCGACCGCAGCTCGGTATGCTGATTCGCTCAGCCCTAAACATTCGAAGCCCACGCCAAGCCGCGCATTGTTCATCAGCGTGAGCATGTACTTGAAGCCTTCACCCCGTTTCCCAACCAGCTCGGCAGGCGCCTTGTCAAAGACCAGCCCGCAGGTTGCGGAACCGTGATGACCGAGCTTCTCTTCAACACGGCTCAACTGCACGATGCGAGCGCGATTCCCGTCCGCATCGTCTTCGTAGGCCTTCACCAGAAACATCGAAAGCCCATCGAGTCCGCTCATCGGGTCGTTTGGGTCGACCTCTTCGGTGCGCGCGATCACGAAGTGATACTTTCCGTGACCCGAGGTGATGAAGATCTTCTCGCCGGTGACATACCAGTTTCCGTCGGCGTCCTGCTCACCCGTCGCCCGCAGTGCTCCCATGTCGGACCCGGCGTCGGGCTCCGTGATGTCCATGCACCCCCAGGCTTCGCCAGCCACGATTTCTTCGACC
>CAMYMX010000672.1 GCA_947259605.1 uncultured Polyangiaceae bacterium
AACATCGTCCTCGGCGGCCAGTGGACCGAGAACGCCAAGAGCTACGGCTTGGTGGTGGGCGCGGTTCCGTCCAAGAACATCCCGAAAGCCGTCGACCTGATCACCCAGCACTACCTCGCCAACCGCGAGCGCGAAGAGAGCTTCCAGGCGTTCATCGCGCGGGTCGGAAAGAGGGAATTCCGCAAGGTTCTGGCGCCGATTCAGAAGCCGCCTGCTTACGAAGAAGACCCGAGCTACTACAGCGACTGGGGCAATCCCCGAGAGTACACCATCGGCGACATCGGCGTCGGCGAGTGCGCCGGCGAGATCGTCCCCTTCGTCGAGTTCGGGCTTCAACAGGCCGAGCAGCAGCTCCACGACGCGCAGGACGCGCTCGAAGCCGGGCAGGCCAGAGCTGCCGCGCTCGGCGGCTTCACAGCGATGGTCACGGCGGCCAAGGCGCTGGTTCGCCACCTCGAAGTGCAGGTCAAAGACGACGCGGACGACGTGGTCGCGAACTTCAAGACGCACCTTCACGACACCACGCTCTTTCACGACCCCTTCGCGAAGGGCAAGTTCGCCGCGTACCTCTTGAAGATGCACGGCGACCAGTCCTACAAGAACGCCAACGACGAGATCGCCCACCGAACGCTCGACGAAGCCCAGTTGTTTCTCGAAGCGGCGCACGCGTGCTACGAGCGTCTCACCCAGGCATCAGCCGCCGCGGCGGAGTAAGGGCCATGCAAGCAACGAAGTTTCAGGTGAAGCTCTACACCAGAGCCGGCGGCATCGAGCTCGAAAAGCTCGTCCCCGTCTTTCACGAGTGGATTCGCAACAAGAAGATCTCGGACGAGCTCTTGATCGACGTCGCGGACTACGCACACGTTCCGCAGGGGCCCGGTGTGGTTCTGATCGGTCATCAATCGGACTACTACCTCGATGTGGCCGATGACCGGCCCGGCCTGCTCTACAGCCGCAAGCGTGGCTTTGACGGCGACTTTCAGGCTGGCATCGACGATGCATTTCAGCGTGCGCTCAGAGCATGCGAGCTCTTGGAGGCGGAGAGCAGCCTCGACCTCGAGTTTGCAACGGACGAAGTGCTTTTTCGGATTCAAGACCGGCTGAACGCGCCGAACGCCGACGCGACCTACGCGGCGTACAAACCCGTACTAGAACAAGCATCGACCGCGTTTTTTGGGGCCGCACCGTCGCTCGAACGCGTCGGGACCGAGAGCGAGCCTTTTGCCGTGCGAATCCGCACCGGCGCGAGCGGCTCGGTCGCGGACGCCCTCGCGAAGCACTGACGCCGACGTCGGCGTTCTTTTTGGCGCCAGGCCGTTTCGCGGTACAAACATCGGCCAGGAGCTGATGTGCTGAAGTACCCTCGCCTCGCCTCATCTTTACTCGTCATCGTCTGCGCCACGGCTGCATGCACGCGCAGCGACTCGCTCGAAGACATCGCCGAGCAGCAATCCGAGCGCGCGGGCCCCGACGGAAGCGACGCAGCGCTAGATAGAGTCCGCGCGGCGGTGCGCGCCATGGCGAACCCGGATCGGAACATCGACTATGTCGCCGCCGAAATGGAGGGCGTGATCAAAGCGCGAACTAAGAGCCAGGCGTTGATTCACTACGACGGGTATCGGGCAACCTTCATCACGCCCGGCGATCAAGTGACCCAGGTCACCTTCGACCTCGTCGAGGCCAAGCCCAGCATGCAGCAGATGACGGACGCCTTTGGACCGCCGACCGAGATTGCCAAAGGCATGCTCTACGAGCACTCGTCTAGGTCGACGGGCGCGAGGATTCACATCTTGGCAGAGCTGGTTTCGATGCCAGCCGAAGAGACCGGCTTGGTCCGCCGCATCGTCGTTCGGCGCGCGCGCGGCCGCTAGGTCACGCCCCAAGCCCGAGAGCCTGGATTCGGGCGACCACACGGTCATCCGCCGGCGGAAGCGGATAGCGACCGAGCTCCATGGGCGGGACCCATGCGTGGTCGGCGACCTGGAGATGACGCACGTCGCCGGCGCGAAGCCGGCAGCGATAGAAGAGCAGGAGCACGTCCTTTTCGGGGAACCGGTGGTGGGCCACGTCGAGGATGTCGTCCACTTCGACGTCGATGCCACACTCCTCGCGGCATTCGCGCACGAGCGCTTCTTCCGGCGACTCCCCGTCCTCGAGCTTTCCGCCTGGGAACTCCCACATCCCAGCGAGGTGCTGGCCCTCGGCGCGACGGGTCAAGAGCACGCGACCCTTCCGAATGACCACGGCAGCAGCAACAACGACGGGCCCGGAGCCCCGCGGGCGATGCG
>CAMYMX010000673.1 GCA_947259605.1 uncultured Polyangiaceae bacterium
AGTGATCCTTGGCCGGCTCCTCTGCAGGACCCAGGCATTCGAGAAAACGCCGAGCGTAGTACTCAGGCCACGGTGTGTCCGATTCGGTGGCGCGGTGCTCGTCATCCGCCCCGATCAGGCAGAACACCAATCGACTCCGGGTCAGCGGGGCTGCCAAAAACGGCCTCAGCCGATCTTGAAGGTGCTCCGCGTACCAGATCGGCCACTCGGGGTCCTCGCCGTCGGTTTGCAGGAACGCCTGATGATGGGCCTCACCGGTTTGCTTAAAAAGTGCGGCAAGCCGCGCGACCTCGACCTCATCGCTCATCGTTCTTTCCTTTCGCAATATCGAGTATCGTCCCGTTCGGCAGCTTGGCAATCCCATCGTTAGCGCGTATCGACAAGAACATGACCAGGACCCGCTCCACTTTTATCTTCCTCCTCGCCGCGAGTGCATTCTTGTTGCCGGGCGCCGTGTCCGCCCCGCAAGCCAGCGCCAACGGCCCGATCATCATCCGTTTCGCCTCGCTCGCCCCGGCCGGCTCCGGCTTCATGAAGATCTCGAAAGCCTGGAATCGGAGCGTTAAAAAGGAGACCAACAACCGAGTCGAGCTTCGCTTCTACTCCGGGGGCAGCCAGGGCGACGAGCGCGACTTCGTTCGAAAGATGCGCGCGGGGCAGATGGACGGCGCCGGGATTTCGACGACCGGTCTCGGAATGGTCGCGCGTCCGGTGCTCGTGCTGACGGCGCCCGGCTTGCTCACCGAATACGAGCAGCTCACGCGCGCACGGACCGAGCTCAACGACCGTTTCACCAAGATGTTCAAAGACGCAGGGTTCGTGCTCCTGAACTGGGGCGAAGCCGGCAAGAACCGGCTTTTCTCGGCGAACGCGTTCACCAGGCCGGGAGACCTCAAGAGCTTCCGACCGTGGGCCTGGAAAGACGATCCCGTCTTCGCCGAATTCATCAATGTGATTGGCGCCAACCCGGTTCGAATGGGTCTGCCCGAAGTCTACGGTGGATTGCAGACGCGAATGGTCGACACCGTTCCCGCATCCGCCCTCGCTGCGGTCGCGCTCCAATGGTACACGCGCCTCAAGTACATGACGACGGACAACTTCAACATCATGGTCGGCGGAGGGATCGTCACGCAGGAGAAGTTCGACGAGCTATCGGAGCAAGATCAAAAAATCTTACTCTCGGCCAGCATGCGCGCCTCGAAGGCCAACGATGCCCTGGTACGGCGTGACGACGCAAGAGCCTACGCATCGCTGGTCACGCGTGGCATGATCGAAGTCGACACCTCACCGTACAAAGCGGAGTGGGATGCGGTCGCGAAGAAAGCACGCGACAATCTGGCGGGCCGCGTCTACAGCAAGAGCCTGCTCGAAGCAGTCGAAAAGGTCGTCGCAAGCAGTCCTCAGACGCCCAGATGATTCGAACCGGACAAAGCTATCCGCTGGGCGCGACGCCACGACCCGGTGGCGTGAACTTCAGCATCTATTCCAAGCATTGCGACGCACTCGAGCTTCTTCTCTTCGACGGCCCTGACGCCCGAGAGCCTTCGCGCGTCATCCGGCTCGACCCGTCGCAAAACCATCGAACATTTCACTACTGGCATGCCTTCGTGCCAGGCATCGGACCAGGCCAGCTGTATGCCTATCGCGCCGAGGGCCGGTATGCACCGGAGGAAGGGCTCCGCTACGACCGCGACAAGGTGCTGCTCGATCCCTATGGTCGCGCCGTCGCGGTTCCCGAAGGCTACAATCGCGAAGCGGCACGCCGGCCAGGCGATACGGTGGAGACGGCGATGAAGAGCGTCGTGGCCGACCTCAGCGCATACGATTGGGAGGGCGACACGGCCCCAGCGCACGCCTTTTCGAACACGGTCATCTACGAGATGCATGTGCGCGGGTTCACACGGCATCCGAGCTCGGGGGTTTCTCCCGAAAAGCGCGGAACCTACGCGGGTCTCATCGAGAAAATCCCTTACTTGACCGACCTCGGTGTGACCGCGGTCGAGCTCTTGCCCGTGTTTCTGTTCGACCCGCAGGAGGCGCCACCAGGCCTCAGCAACTACTGGGGCTACAACCCGATTTCTTTTTTCGCGCCGCACTACGGCTGGTGAAAGCGCTCCACCGCGCCGACATCGAAGTCATTCTCGACGTGGTGTACAACCACACTGCCGAAGCAGGAGCAGACGGGGCGACCCTCTCGTTCAAGGGCCTCGATAACAGTACATACTATAGTCTCGAACGCCGAAACCAATCACGCTACGCGAACTACAGCGGAACGGGCAATACGCTCA
>CAMYMX010000674.1 GCA_947259605.1 uncultured Polyangiaceae bacterium
CATGCCTTGGCCTGGGATTGCCGGAGTGTTCATCGTCGGCATGTACTTCTGGTGTACCAACCAGTTCATCATTCAACGCGCGCTCGGTGCACAAACGCTCGACGACGGGCGCTGGGGTGCGCTCTTTGCAGGGCTGCTCAAGCTGCCCAATCTCTTCATCTTGATTTTGCCCGGTGTCTTCGCGACCGTGCTGTACCCCAACCTCGAAAACCCGGACATGGTCTTTCCGATGTTGGCCTTCGACCTTCTTCCGATTGGCCTTCGCGGCTTCATGCTCGCGGTGCTCGCTGCGGCCATGCTCTCGAGCCTCGAGGCGATCCTTCACTCGGCGTCGACCTTGTTTACGATGGACTTCGTGCAGACCGCACGCCCGGACATGGACAGCCAGCAGCTCGCGCGATTGGGCCGTGGCGCAATTCTGGTCTTCATGGTCTTCGCCGTCGTTTGGACGCCACAGATTTCGCGCTTCCCCTCCCTGTGGCAGTACCTGCAGTCAATTCTTTCGTATTTGACGCCGCCGGTGGTTGCGGTGTTCCTGCTTGGCCTGTTCTGGCGTCGAGCCAATGGCGCCGGCGCGCTTGCAGGACTCGCGGTGGGCGTGCCTCTAGGGGTTCTGGCTTGGGTCTCAGTCGAGCTGCTGTCTTGGTTCGAGCTTCAGTATCTATACGCCGCACTACTGATGTTCGGGTTGGGCATCGGGCTAGTCGTCGGCGCCAGTCTGCTGACGACCGCACCCGTGGCCTGCGAAGTCGAGCCTCATCTCTGGCACAAGAAAGATGCGGCTGTCGCGCCTGGCGAGGTTTGGTACCGGGATTACCGTCTTCAGTCCGTCGCGCTCGCGACGATCACGCTTGCTCTGGTCGCCTGGTGGTGGTGACTAGTAGCCGGTGCCGCCGAATCGGTCCGTGTCGCCTCGATAGATAAAACCGATGAAAGGTTCGGCCCACCACTGCTGGCGCTCGAAGAAATTGCCTGTGCCACTCATCGAGTACTGAAATCCGACGTCCAGGAAGATCGAGCCTTTGAGGTGAATGCCGAGGCCTGCCTTGCCGCTGAAGCCAGGTGCGAATTGCCCGCGGCTGTCCTCGCGGCAGTAGTACCAGCCGCAGCCTCTGCCGATCGCTGCGAAGCTCCAGAGGTTCGCGTCGAATGACCCTGTGACGTACGGAAGGACCGCGTCGAACAATGGAACTTGGAACCGAACGCCGGGCGAGAAAGACAAGCGCACCAGCGGTTCGAGTCCCGAGGGATTGAGGGCCCCCGGAATCTTATCTGTGTTGATCGGCGTCCACTGAAGACCAAAAGCAAAGTCGAACACCACCCAGCCGATGTCGAAGCCTGCCCAGCCCGTGAAGCTCGCACCGGGCCTGACGATTTCGTGGTCCACGTTGAAGAAGTTCGGCACGCCAACCTCCGCCCCGCCTTGAAACCGAAGCGCAAGGCGTCGATCCTGAGCCGAGGCGGACGAAGCGAAAAGGCAGACGGCCAGGGCTATCCACAGGGGCGACAGGCGAGCATGCACGGGGCGGACCTTACGTCAGCCGCCGTGCTCGTGCCACCCCGTGAAGCGACTCCGTCGCCACGGGGCTAGGTGCCAGCGAAGCCCCGTGGACGTCGCGAAGCGGCGTCTCTACGCGGCGTCAGGCGTGGGTGTCGATCCAGGTTGAGAAGCTTTCGTATCCGATTTCTTCGTGACGCTTTTCGATGCGTGCAGCCAGCGCCCTCATCGCATCCACCGACATCACGGCGCCCGCGGCGGCTTGTTTGGCAACCGAGTCGACGTCTGCCGAGACGCGGTCCGGCGATTCCACCGCCTCGTCCCCGACACCCAAGTACGCGGCCACCACCTTCTCGATGATCTCGATCGCGTTGGTCCTGCTGTCTCTGATGTTTCCTTTGCCCGTCAGCACGTTGCCCAGCCCGAACACGCCGGGTAGGCCGTGAACCTCGCCCGTGTCCCAGCTGTCGTAGTGGTAGAGCTCACCTTTGGTCGGGATGCCTTCGATGGGCCTGGGGATGCTGCCGATCGAGCTGATCACCATCGACGCGTGCACATCGAACTCGCTGCCCTCCACGCCGCGTACTCTGCCGTCGACGACTTCGGTCTTCTGAAACCGAATCCCCGTAAGACGGTCGCCTTCGACGATCGTCTTGACCGGCCGGGAGAGCTCTTCGAACTTAACGAAGTACTTACGGATGACCCGGTCCATGATTTTGACGCGGGCGTTTTGGAGCTTGGCCAGTTGTTCGGGAGTCGGGTTGTCTGCGCTCGCAAGCGGCATGTCT
>CAMYMX010000675.1 GCA_947259605.1 uncultured Polyangiaceae bacterium
GAAGGCGTTGAGCACGTCGATTAAGTGCGAAGCGATGAATGTCGAAGACGTCGCGCGAGGCGCTTGCAGTTTTGTTAAACAAAACTCTTCCTTGCCCTCCGGTAGCGAGTCACAAACTGACGCTGGTTGTCCCGGTGAGTCACAACCTGGCGCTTTCGGTCACTTCCGCGACACTTTCCGGCAGAAACGACAGAAAGTGACACGAAGTGTCGCGCGTGCGCCAACGAGTGTCGCGCGAATGACAGCGAGTGCACCGCGAGCGACAAGCAGCGCCAGTTCGCGCCAAGTAGCGACACCGGAGCAACTTACGGCAAAGCTGAGCAAGGTCTCGGCCGCGCGGCGGGCCGGCAATGGGCTCGCGCAACTTTTTGGGGGGCAAAACCGATAACAAGGAATGGCCGGAACGCCTCGCACAAGCCAACCTGCGCATACATCGCGCCCCCTGCCGCAGCACCAGGGCGAGCGAGGCAACCAATTCACCGCTGGACGTCAACACGAGCGGCTCTCCGCGACCGAGCGGCACGCGCTGACGATCCTGGTGCGCGCGGCGGTGGCAAGTCTGATCAAGGAACGATAGGATGCGCCCTGCGATGGACCGGCAACTCGCGGGACTGAGGATCGGCGCTTACGCTCGCTTTTCCTCCGACAAGCAATCGGAGACAAGCGCGTCCGCGCAGATTGCGCGTCTTCAGCAGTGGGTGGAGGCACGGGCCGGGCGACTCTGCCTCCAGCACACCTATCGTGACGAAGGCATCAGCGGCGCCACGAACCTACGGCCCGGGCTGATTTCGCTGATGACGGCCGTGGACTCCGGGGAGGTCGACGTCGTCGTCGTGGAAGACCTCTCGCGCCTCTCGAGGGACATCGAGCACTCCGCGTCCATCCGGAAGCGGTTCGCGTTTTCGGGGGTGCGGCTCATCGGAATCGCCGACGGCATCGACACCCTCGGCAACGGGGGCGACCTCCTCTACGGGGTGAAATCCATCCTCAGCGAACAGTACCTCAAAGACTTGGGGGACAAGACGAGCCGGGGTCTCCGAGACCGGGCCCAGATCGGACGGGTGACCGGGGCCCTGCCCTACGGGTACACGTCGGCGACGGCACCAGACGGTCAGGGAAAAGTCCCGGTCATCGTGGCGACGCAAGCGGCGATCGTGCGACGCATCTTCGGGATGAGAGCGTCTGGGCGGAGCTACCGCGACATCGCCAAGACCCTCAACGACGAAGGGGTCGAGCCGCCCCGCGGGCGACAGAAGGATTCGCGAAAGCGGCGCGACGGGTGGGCCATGTCTGGTGTCCGCTCCATGCTCCAGAACTCGAAGTACGCTGGGCGATGGACCTTCGGTGCTCGTTCTTGGAAGAAGAGCCCCACGACGGGCAAGCGCGTCGTGCGGCCAGCCGAGTCTCCGGTTGTCGAGGTCGCACTGCCCGAGCTCCGCATCGTGGACGAAGAGACCTGGTCTCGGGTGCAAGCCATCAACGAGGAAGCCCGGGAGCGGCATGCAACCGTGGGACCCTCGGCTTACGCCCGCGAGGGCGGAGCGCGTACCGCCCGGCGGGCCTACCCTTTGTCCACCCTCATTCGCTGCGGCATCTGCGGCGGCCCGATGGTCATCGAGAAGACTCAGAAGCCTCGCTACCGATGCGATGCGAGCCGCGGCAACGGCGGCACTTGCGACAACTCCCGCACCGTGATGGAAGAGGCTCTTCGGGAAGCGTTCACGTCCGCGATGCTTCGATACTTCGACCGACCCGAGGTCGTCGGGCATCTGATCGAGACGGCTGGAACTGAGCTCGCGAAGGTGCAGCGCACCGTCCCCGACGAGCGCGCCGGGGCCGAAACGGCGCTTGCCACGACTCAAGCCAAGATCGAGAACCTCGTCGACCTCGCCTCCACCGGAACAGCGCCAGCTAGCATCCTCGAGAAGATCCGTGAGCTCGAGGTCCTCGCCGGCAGACAGGAGCGCCATGTCGAAGAGCTGGGAGCCATGCTCGCGCCACTCGACCTACCCCGGCCCGAGGACGTCGTCGCGCGGATTCGTGACATCGGCGCGCTCTTCGACCAGAGCCCCAAGGACGCGCGAGAAGCGCTCAAGCATCTGCTCGACGATGGGATTCTGCTCCACCCCCTCGAAGACGGGCGCTATCGGGCCCGCTGGACCGTCCGCGGAGGCGCCCTTTTCTTTGGCGGAACGACAAAGCCCCCGGTGCAAACCGAGGGCCTCGAAGAGCGGTCAACGCTGTGGGTTGCGGGGGCCAGATTTGAACTGACGACCTTCGGGTT
>CAMYMX010000676.1 GCA_947259605.1 uncultured Polyangiaceae bacterium
TTTGGGCGTTTCGCCTCATTTTGCAGGCGTTCCTCGCGAAGGCGTCCGCCGCCTCTGCAAGCCAAGCCCGTTCGAACGATGACGGCAGCCTCGATTTTGCCGGCGAGTTCCTACGGCACTTCCGATTGTTTGGGCTGCGTTTGAGCCGGGGGACGAAGTACCCGCGTCGCGGGCAGCTGACGCGGGCGGTGAGCGCGCTCAACGAACGCCACGCGATCGACATTCCCAAGCTCGCCCTTGCGATCGGGGAATGCACGCTCTTCCTCGAGCACCTGGACGTTGCGCTGGCGGAGCTACCGGAGGCACCCCTGGCGCCATTTGACAGGACCAAGGCCGCCGCCGAGCTTCGCGCGTACTTAGAGGCCGTCAAACAGCAAAACTTCTAAACCACGCTTCCGAAGGCTGCGAACACGCGTTCGATGAACCAGAACGCTGCTATCGAGCCGATGAGGTAGGCCGGAATGGTTCGGCTGCTTCGCCACGTCGACGGAAGCGCCGAACCGATCGCTTTGAAGCTCATCCATGCCACCGCGATGACCCCTAGCTGCGCGACTTCGAGGCCGAGGTTGAAGCCCAGAAGCGCGAGTGGGATCTCCTTGCTGGGCAGGCCCGCATCGAAGAGGACGGACGCAAATCCGAGGCCGTGAAGAAGGCCGAGCGCGCCCGGGAGGATCCAGGGGTGCTTCCAGACTGGGCCCTGCTTTCCAGATTGAATTTCGAGGGCGAGCACGACAATTGTCAGCGCGATCGAGGCCTCTACGAGCGCCGCGGGGAGCGAAACGATCCCCAGGACGGAAAGCGCCAGCGTGAGGCTGTGACCCACGGTGAACGCGGTCACGGCCGCGATGAGCCGAGGATGCCAGCCGAATAGCACGAGAAGCCCGAGTACGAAGGTCAGGTGGTCCCAGCCAGTCAGCAGGTGCCCGACGCCGAGCATCAGGTACTCGAAGAAAGAGTGCGACTCGTCGACCTGCGCGACGACGGTGAGCTCTGGCGTGCTTCGGTCGAGGATCGCGTGATGCACATCGCCACCGGAGCGCGCGATGCGCACGACGACAGTGACGCTCGAATCCTCGAAGCCGTCTACGCCAACGACCGCACCCAGCATGTTGGGCGGGTCGCAGCGGATCTCGGTAGTTTCGACGATGGCGATTTCGTCTTCGGTCTTCCGAACCGTGGATGGGCCCAGTTGCTCGCAGGTTTCCGGAATCCGCGGCCGCAGCGACTGACCGGTGGGCCGCTTTACCGGCGCTCGCCAGCGCATCGTGACGGTGCCGTCCGCGTGATGCTCGAATGAAAGGACCGAAGGCGCGAGGGGATGGGCACTGGCGTGATCCGGAGCTCCGAAAGCCAGCGCAGCCAAGAGCGCAAGCAACGAGAGTTGCATCAAGGCGCCCTCTCGATGGTGATGCGATACGCCTCGCGAAGCGCAGCCATTCGTTCTTCGCGAAGCTCTTTTCGGATCTCGCGGAGGCGATCCGCACGCACTTCGGCGCCGATGACATCGAGCGGGGGCACGTAGGCGGGCTCGATGTCGATCGCCTTCACGAAGTGAAGCCCGTACACGGAGGAAACAGGCCCTCGCCACGCACCCAGCACCGCCTCCTCGACCACGCCCGCCAGCTCGGTGCCATAGTCGTCCTTCAACTCGGACGGCGTCGCCGATTGCTCGGGACGAAGCCCAGGTAGCGGGTCACCCAAACCTGCCGGCGCCGAGTCGCCAAGCGCGTTCAGTCGCTCACGCATCTGGCGTGCATCTGCCGCAAGCGCATCACCACGCTTCGACCGGCTGAGGAACACCTGCTGAAACCGAACGCGCCCTTCACGCTCGAAGCGATCCCCGTGCGTGCGGCGATGCTCCTCGAGCTCTGCGCGACCCGGCATTCGATCCTCGGGCACAAACGAGAGAGCCTCGCGCGCGCGGTAGAGCAACCTCGCCCGCGCGACTGGATCATGCGCCTGCATGTTCATTTCGACGGCGCGCTGGAAGAGCGTCAAATCATCGTCCTCGGTGTCCGGTTCGATGAAGCGCATGTTCCGAATCAGGTGCGTATAGACAATCGGGTCGGTTCTGTCCCAGTGTAGGCGGCGCGCCTCGTTCAGGAGAATGGACTCGCGGACCGCGATCTCGACGTCTGCGTCCGTGGCGTCGGCCGCAACCCGAATCGTGATCGACGGTCCCTCGATCCGGCTCCGTTCATAGACGGCCTTCGAGCTAAAAAGCAGGCCACCGATCAGAAAGAAGTGGACGAGCGGGCGAAGCATCAACTGGGAGGCTG
>CAMYMX010000677.1 GCA_947259605.1 uncultured Polyangiaceae bacterium
CTTCCAGTCACTGCCGGCACCGCCCCCGCACGCGACGACGAACACGAGAATAACCCCCCAGATCCTCATCCGATCAGCATAAGGCCTCTTCGACCCGTCGGTCACCGAGACTCCCCTTACTGTGAGGCAAAGCCCTGAACACCCGGACGCGCGCAAACGCGCAACTCCCAACGCCGCCGCCCGATAACCAACCATGCCCAACCCACTCCTAGAACCCACCCGGAAAGGAAGGTATGCTTTGCCCATGGCCGTCATCGTGAACTGGAACGGCGTCGACATTCCTGAAGAGCTCAAAGCCCTGAAGAAGGGCCGTTACGTGCTCGTCCCAATCGACGAACCGCCCGAGATCACCGAAGAGCAAGAGGCCGGCCTCGAGGCCGCGATTGCCTCGATTCGCGCAGGGGAGGGCCTCTCGCTCGAAGAGGCCCTGGCTCAGGCTAAAGCAAGCCTCGAGTAACAAGATGGACGCGCCGGCAAAGAAGAGGCCGGCGCGCCCGCGCCCGTTGTCCAGATATCCGTGACCCGCCGAAGACCAGGCGCCGGACGAAGCTGTCCAGATATCCGTACCCCTCAGCCCAGCGCCATCTTCCATCGCCTCGCTCTGCCCAACCCGATCAGGCGAGCCTCGACCGCCTGCGAAGCTCGGCCCTGGCTTCTGCGAGATCTGGGCGCCCGTTCTCGACGAATCGAGCGAGGAAAACGTCCGTCAGCGCCTCGGCCACACGGAACTCGGGGATTCGAACGGAGGCCTGCGCCCATAGGAAGTCGTCGACTTCCCCGGTTCCCAAGGTCGGACTGCGGACGCGGTCCTGGGCGACTACCCACTTCAGCTCTTTGGTAAACTGGTTGAGCGAACCGCCGACGCTGCGGTCGCGCGTCGCGGTCACATGCGCTTGCTGGTAGAGCCGCCGCACTTCGTCGACCACGTACGCCGGTACCCTTCTTTCCTCCAACTGCGAGCAAAAGACTTCCGTGAAGGCATCGGCAAGGTTCGAGAGCTGCTGCTTCTTGACCCCAAAAAGCAACACCGGAAGCAACGTCCGATCGTTCACGAAGATCACACACTTGCGCCGCTCCCAGTGGAAGAGGTTGGCGTGCCACTGGTCCAGGGGATGACCGTCCGGCAGGTGCCCCGCCGTAGGTCCCCCGACCGCGGTGAGGAGCTTTCTCGTGCATTGAAGAAGCAGCACGCAGGTGACCATTCTAGGCCGCCCAAAGGCCGCATGCTACCCTCACCATGATGTCGACGATTCGCGCCCGAGTTCGAGACGGCCGTCTCATCGTGGACGAGCCAACCGACCTTCCCGAAGGCACCGAGCTCGATCTCGTCATCGACGACGCCGGCGACGGTCTCGACGAGGCCGAACGCGCCGCACTCCACGCCGCCATCGGGCAAGCCTGGGCGTCGTTCCAAGCCGGCGAAGGCCGCCCCGCCTCCGACGTCCTCAGGGATCTTGGCAAAGGTTGAGCAATGTCTTGCGCCCCCAAGTCCACCGACGACCTCGAACGCTACATCGCCGAGCGCGACGCCCGAGAGCCTGGCTTTGCGGCCCTCGTAGCCAACGCGGAGAAGAAGCGAGCCGCGGCACGCCAGGTCGACGAGCAGACAGGCGATCGCGACGACAGCGAGACCGACTGACCGCAGACTGACTGCAGCAGGGGACGAAAGTCGACGCGTGCTCAGGGAAGAGCGCGCCTAAGGCGCGCGCCACGGGCGCGCGCAACTCCCCCCGACGACGGCCGATAACCGTCGCAATGCAGCGCTCCCGTCCAAACCCAAGTGTAAGCCATTGACTTACCCCTCTTGAAAGGCGACACTTCCAATGTCGATCCGCTTCGAGTGGGATCCCGCAAAGAACGATGCCAACCAACGAAAGCACGGCCTACGGTTCGAAGACGCCAAAGCGATCTTCCTTTGGCCGAGCACGCGTCGCGACAACATCGACGACACCTACGCGGGTCGCGAGCATCGCTTTGTTTCGCTTGGCCCACTGCCAAGTGGCCTTGTCAGCGTGGTTTGGACGGAGCCCCGTCAAGGTACCGTCCGAATCATCAGTGCCCGTTGGGCCACCAAGCGCGAACGTCACCTCTACCGCGAGGAGATGGATCAAGAGCTATGACTGACGTTCCAGACATTCCGGAGTGGACAAAAGCGGATTTCAAGAGCTCCATCCGCGGCTCTACGCGCCGCCGCATCATGGAAGGCCGAATCGAGTCTGGGAAAGACATCGTGGCACTCCGAAGGTTCACCAAGCTCAGCCAAA
>CAMYMX010000678.1 GCA_947259605.1 uncultured Polyangiaceae bacterium
CTGTCCGAGCTCGCGCGGGCTCACAGCCAGGCGTACCTCGACCGCACCGCACGCCCTGAATACCTCGGGCGTATTTTTGGGCTCGAGGCGCATGACATCGAGGTGGATCCCGTCCTCATCGCGCAGCGGCGCCAAGTAGGGGCAACCGTCGAAGCGGCACGCTGGGCGATTCAGCGCAAAGACCGGGTGGCCTTCAACCTCGGGGGTGGGTTTCACCACGCCGAGCCGGAGTCTGGCTCTGGCTTCTGTGTCTACAACGACATCGCGGTCGCGATCGCTTCGATTCGGGCCGACGGGTTCGACGACCCGATCGCGATCGTCGACTTGGACTACCACCAGGGGAACGGGAACATCGTCACGTACGAAGACGACGAGACCGTCTTCACCTACTCGATTCACGGCTCGGTTTGGAGCCACGTGGACGCAGCCGCAGACCAGCAGTATTTGCTCCCGTCCAAAGTCGATGACAAAACCTACCTCGAAGAACTCCACGAATCCCTCCCCGCATCGCTCGACCGGGTCAAACCGGGGCTGATTTTCTACGTCGCCGGAACCGACGTCCTGCAGGGCGACCACCTCGGTGAGTTCATGCTCACTCGGCAGGGCGTGCTCGAACGGGATTGTTTCGTGATCGAGCTCGCGCGGAAGCACGAATGCCCAACCGTCGTCACCCTCGGCGGCGGCTACAGCGACGACGCCTGGCGCACTTCAACGGACTTCATCCGCTGGCTCTTGACCGACGAGGCGAGAGTCAGCGATGAGCCTGCCCAAAGCATCTACGAGCAATACGCACAAATCGCGAAGGAGCTCGACCCGTACGAGCTACAGCGCACGAGCGGCGAGTGGCAGCTCACCGAAGCCGACCTCATGGGAGATCTGGCCGGTCCCCGATACAAATCGACACGCCTTCTCGACTACTACTCTCGGCACGGCATCGAGTTCGCGCTCGAAAAATACGGGCTTGCTGAGCAGCTTCGAAAGCTCGGGTTCACCGACTTGGAGTTGAAGGTCGACCCGACCGACCCTGAACGGCAGCACCTCACGCTGCACGCACGCAAAGGAGGCGAGCAGCACCTTCTCGTGGATCTGGTGTTGCGCCGTGTCACCCGTCCCGCCCCCGAGGGGCTCGACCCCCCCGACGAGCTTCGCTTGCTCTACATCGAGTGGATGATGCTCCAAAACCCCACCGCCAACTTCTCGCTGCGTCAGCCGCAATGGCCCGGTCAGGACCATCCGGGTCTCGGCGTCGGGGAGGAAGCGATGCACATGCTTTTCCAAGGGGCACAGCGCCTCGAGCTCGATGCGCTCGCGCACCACCCGTCGCGCTACCACATCGCCTTCATCGGTGGCGGCCAGTCGTTCTTCCTCGATCCGGAGATCCAGGGCCGATTCGAGGCAATTCGTCAGGTGCTCGTGCCGATGGATCTCTCGGAAGCCGCCTGGAAGATGGAGCGCGGCGAGGTCTGCTGGTCCGACGGCGAGCCGGTCGAATGGATCCCCGAGGACATGGTCATCCCGGCAAGCGACCGCCTGTTCGCCTATCTAGGCTCGGTCCACTACCAGCAACCGCGCGCCGCAGCCCTCGAACGTGCCCGGGAACGCGGCATCGTCCTCGAGCCTACTCTTCGCAAGACGTAGCGGCCTTCGAGTATCCCCGCGCGAGGGCGGCCGTCAAATGTAGTGACTCCAATGAGCATGAAAACAGCACGGCGCCCCGCAATGCGAGGCGCCGTGGTTAGAGGGTTCGTAAGCCGAGTTTTGTAGCCCGTGCTCGTCGCCGAGACGCGGGTCGTGATCATTCTTCTGGGACCGATGTCGCCATCGGCCTCGAGCGACGCTACCCGGAGACTCGGGCGGACCGCCCTCGACGCCTCCCTATTTCGTCTTGCTTCAGATGGGGTTTGCCGTGCGACCGACGTTACCGCCGGCCCGGTGAGCTCTTACCTCACCCTTTCACCCTTACCGCGCGGCCTTTCGACGGCGAGGCGGTTTGCTTTCTGTGGCACTTTCCTCGGGGTCACCCCCACCAGGCGTTACCTGGCATCCTGTCCTTTGAAGCTCGGACTTTCCTCCCGTGCGCAAATGCACACCAGCGATCACGTGAACCTGTCTAACCGACAGAGGGTAAGGCCGGTCCAAGGCGCTTGCAACTACGCCGATGGATGGGCCGCCGAGGCGGGCGAAGACTCGGGAAGCGGGTCGTGCACGACATCGATGAGAATGTAGCTCAGCGCGAGAAGCACTGCGACGGTCTCCCA
>CAMYMX010000679.1 GCA_947259605.1 uncultured Polyangiaceae bacterium
GCTCGTTCGGTAGTCCGACCGAGCGATGATAGGTCAGCTCGCCACGGTGTTTGCGCTGAGTGACCGTGTCTTTGCCCCGTGCCCACGGATGAAGGCCCACCACGCCGAGCGGAACACCGTCTGAGCCGACCGCCATCGAGACGTGTCCAAACAAAGTACGGCCTGCGTATTCGCCCAATCCTTCTCGCGGCGTTTTGAATCGAAACACGGTCGTGTCGTGCACGCACAGCACGGTGTCTTGCCCTTCGCATCGGCCGAGCGTCGCCTGCACGTGCGGCGCCAAGATGCTGTCCGGCTCGACTCGGTCATTGCTCAGAAACCGGTAGAACGCTTCGAGCTCCGCCTCGGTCATCGCATGCGGAAAGCCCACCTCCGGATTCGCCTCCAGCGTCCCGGCTATCTTCTGCAGCCTCGAATTCAGCCTCTGATCACCGAGCGTCGCCCCCGCATACTCGCTGTCCACCAATCGCTTATCTTCCCCCATCCATCTAGGTAGATCACAGCACTGCGAAGGCAGCAACTAGCCTTCCTAACCGATCGAAATCAAACGGCGTTTCGACTTGTGTAGGATCATGAGCCGTGCGGCCTGTTACGCAGGGGTCAGGACGCTGCTCAAGGCGTCGAGGATGAGCTTCGTGACGCGGGCTTTGTTGAAGGCGATGTCGAGCAGGAGGGCGAAGACGATGCTGACGTAGGCCAGGTACCCGTAGCCCGGGTAGTCCTGGAGGAGGATGGAGAAGAACCAATTCTGGTGGAAGATGTAGACGAGGGTGCAGGCGGCGGTGGCGAGCAGGAGCAGCGCGGCGGGGAGGATCACGGGGGTCGGGTCGCGCCACCTGGCGACGAGTAAGGCCAGGGCGCACGCGAAAAGCGCGGCGTTGATGCCGCTGAAGATTCGGACCTCGGAAACGAGGGCGTCTACGAGCTCGGTGTACTTGCCGCGAATGAAGGCCTCGAGTTGGGCTGCGATGGCGGCGTGCGAGTCGACTTCCCGCTGCAGCGCGTCGCGGCCCATTTCTGCGAACCTGCGCGCGCGGTCGACCGTCGGCGAATCGTCGCCATGGGTGCCGGAGAGCGAATCGAGAACGGCATCGACGAACGGTATGAAGTCGTGCTCGACGAACTCTGCGGTGGAAGCCGCGCTGTCCTGGTACCAGCGCTGAAGGGCTGCGGCATCGGCGCCAACCAGGGAACCCACGCGCTCACGAACCTCCTGATGAACGCGGTCGCGAACGAACCCACTCATCGCGTCCTCAACCGCCGGGCGAGAGACGAACGTCGCCACGAAGGCCGACAGAAAGACGGCGAAGCTTACCAGTGACGCAATCGCGATGAAGTGCTTGCCGGTGTCGTGCATCTACGATGGAGAGTAGCAAGTCGCGAAAGTCACGGGCAGAAACGGCAAGCCACGGCCACCTGCCCTGCGGTCGCGAGAGGGCTCAGTTGCACATGGGCCAGTCGTAGACGGTGGTTTCGCCGCCGAAGAGGAGCTCGTAGCGGGGGTCGTCGAAGTTGAGACTGAGA
Source organism: uncultured Polyangiaceae bacterium (assembly GCA_947259605.1). GTDB lineage: Bacteria > Myxococcota_A > Polyangia > Polyangiales > Houyiibacteriaceae > SG8-38. Next base: position 1,525 of record CAMYMX010000679.1, read on the forward strand.
GCCGTGTAGGCCTCGTTGCCGCAGCCCATCCCGAAGATGAAGAGGTCTCCTCGGGAGTCTTCGGCCACGAAGATGGAAAGGGTACAGAGGGTGCCTACGGCGATGCAGCCGACCGGCATCGGCTTGGCGCACTTGGCCACGAGGTCTAACTTGGATGCACGCTCCCATTGGCATCGCGGGTCCCTTTCGCAGCCCTGCAGGTCGCGTGCACGACATTGCTGCTCGCGCTCCTCGAGCTCGGCTTCATTTTGGGGCAACTCGAGGAGTGTGGTGGGGAAGCAGACGTCCGCGGTCAAGAGCTCTGTATTGAAGGTGTAGACCAGCTGTGAATCGCAGAGCTCGTCGGCCGTGCACGCCTCGTCGGATTCGCAGAGGGGCAGGCATGTGCCAACAGCGCTGATACATGCGGCGTCGGGGCTGCATGCGAGTTGGGGGCTGCCGCTGTCGCCACAGCGATTGCTGCTCGTCTCCCCGCAGTGGGTCAGCAGCGAGGCGAAAAGCAACGCAAAGAGAGCTGATGGGCGCATGTTCGTGACCTCAAGTAAGAGGCGGACACTAACAGCTGAGCGGCCGGCAATGAAGCTCGCTGGAGCGGCCGACGTGGTCCGTGCAAAGGCACCGTGAAACGGGTTTTCGCGGTGTTGCCTTCAAGTGCTTGAAATCAGACGGGTCACGGAGGGGGAGCGTGTCCCCTTGTGCAGCTGAAGCGAAACTTCGGCGCGGCATGAGCGAC
>CAMYMX010000680.1 GCA_947259605.1 uncultured Polyangiaceae bacterium
GAGCACGGGTTGGTGCATCGGTTCGTGGAGGTCGGCGTAGTTCGGGTGAATGGCGTGAGACATGTCTGCCGAGATCAGAAACGACTTGGCGATGGCGCGGTGAAAGCTCTCGGTCGAGTCGCCGGCGAGCCGCTGCAGACAGCTTCGCAAGAAGTCCGAGGCGGCGCCCTGCGCGCTTCTGCTCCCGACCTCTTCATGATCGTACAAGACGATCCCCCGGCTCACCCCGGCCTCGCCCTCAGTCGCTAGCAGCGCGCTGAGGCCTGCATGGCAACTCGCGAGGTTATCGATGCGCGCCGCGTGAATGAACTCCCGGCTCCGGCCGCTACGCGTGGCTGGCTGCACGTCGTACGCCATCAAGTCCCACCCGATCACGTCCTCGGCCTTGACGTCGCCAAGCTCCTCGGCGAGCAATGCGCAGAGGTTGATCTCGCCGAGCCCGCTCAGCGTGAGGATGGGCGCCATGTGCGTCTGTGCGTTCAGCTTGAGGCCCTCGGTGTTCACCGTTCGGTTCAGATGAATCGCCAGCGATGGAACCCGCAGGAGCTCGCGCCTGAAATCGACGAGCCGCGCGGCGCCGTCTGCGAGTGATACCCGTCCCGCAAGGGAGAGGTCGCGGTCGAGCCAAGTGTGCAACAAGACCCCCCCGTAGGGCTCGACGCCAAGCTGCCCGTATCCTGCCTTCTTGAGCTCGGGGTTTGGCTTGACCCGGAGGTTGGGAGAATCGGTGTGCGCGCCGACCAGGTGAAACCCCGCTTCCCGCGCGGGAGCGGTTCCCATGTGAAACGCAGCGACCGATCCACCGCCGCGCACGACGTAGACCTTGTCTCCGACCTCGACTTTCCACGCCTCCGCTTCATCGAGGCGGCGGTAGCCCTTGGCTTCGAGCCGCGCGACCGTCTCAGCCACCGCGTGGAACGGGGTAGGGGACCGGTTGACGAACTGTAGGAGATCCTGAACTGGCACGTGATTCCCTTACTTGGCAAGCGAGCGAACGCCGGCGCGGTGCACTTTGCCCGGCAGCTCGCGGCCGACGATGGCCTCGGCGACCTGGCCGGCTTGCCAGAGCTTCTCGAGGTCGATTCCAGTCGCGATTCCCATCCCTTCTAGGGTGTACACCAGATCCTCAGTCGCGAGGTTGCCCGCCGCGCCCGGTGCGTACGGGCAGCCGCCGAGCCCGGCCACCGACGCGTCGAAGGTGGTGATGCCAGCCTGCAAGCCCACCAAGACGTTGGCGAGCGCCGTGCCTCGGGTGTCGTGCAGATGCAGCGCGATCTGTTCGAGCGGCAGGGCGGCGGTGAAGAGATCGAGGATCTTTTCGGTCTGGATCGGTGTGCCGACGCCGATCGTGTCGCCGAGCGAAACCTGATAACAGCCGGCGCCGAGCAAGTGCTCGGCCAGCTCGAGGCCGCGCTTGGGGTCGATGTCTCCTTCATATGGGCAACCCCACATCGTGGAGACGTACGCGCGGACCTTCAGCCCGGCTTCGACGGCCGGCCCGATGACCGGTTCGAACGCGTTTAGCGTCTGCTGGATCGTCTTGTTGACGTTCTTGCTGTTGTGGGTCTCGCTCGCGCTCACGAAAACGGCGATCTCGTCGACCTTCGCCGCAAGCGCGCGATCGAGGCCGCGAGCATTGGGGCAGAGCCCGGCGTAGGTCACGCCAGGCCGACGGTCGATCATCCGGCAGACCTCATCCGCATCGGCCATTTGAGGGACCCACTTCGACGCGACGAAGCTGCCGACCTCGATCCGGCTGATACCGGCATCGACGAGGGCTTCGACGAGCCTGACCTTTGCATGGGTCGCCACCTGGGCGCTTTCGTTCTGCAGACCATCCCTCGGGGACACCTCGTAGACGGATACGCGGCTCGGGAGCTTCGAAGCGGGCGCCATATCTTTCCTCTACTGCGCCTCGGGCCTCGTGAAAAGGCGTCTGAGGTGCGGTAGAGACCTAGCCCTGGCGTAGGATTTGGTAGATACTCCGGCCGCCATGGCCACTCTGACCGCCTTGATGCTCGCTACGCCCCTTTTTGGTCTGTCCTTGAACATCGATGCCTCGATGCTCGAAGCCCCGTCGGCGGTCATCGAGCCCGGCGTGCTCCTCGCCGTCGAGGTCTCCACAGATCTCGAAGAGCCAAGCGAGCCGACCACGGCCGACCTCGTTCGGAAGCGCAACAAGATCAAGAAGATCCACAAGTGGTTCGGAATCGCGACCTGGTCGCTGATGACATTGTCGGTCGTTTCGGGAATC
>CAMYMX010000681.1 GCA_947259605.1 uncultured Polyangiaceae bacterium
CACCGAATGGTTTGAGCACGAGCTTGTGGCGTCCTGCGGGCAGGGTGAGGCGGCGGGGCGTGCCTCCGAGGAGCTTCTTGCCTTTGTAGACTTCGGCCCAACCGCCGCTGGTGACGAGATCGATCGTTCCAGGGCCAGCCTTAGCAGCAGGCCTCGAGCGGGCTCGCTGAGCCTTCCGCACCTTGGCTACCGATTCAGCAGCCTCGGCTGTCTCTGCGGTTTCGAAGATCTCGCCCTCGTGGGAGGCGTCTTCGACGGCGGGTTCAGGCTCTTCGATCGGAGGAGCCACGGGCGCTGCGCGCACGATCGTCGTTTGAGGCTCCACCTCGGGGCGTTCCGCGTAAAGCCCTACGACCGCCGCAATGACCAGTGCGAGGGTTCCGGCGACGGCGGCCCAGACCAGCGCACGCTTGGAAGGTCGCCGCGGCGCGTGAAGTCCCGGGCCCTCTTCCGTCGGATGATTGGTCGCTGTGAGCGTGACGTCGTTGGTCCCCGCGCGAGGGATCGTCGGAACCGGCGCGTGCGCCATTCGCGCGACCTCCATGAGCTGGCTCTTTCTCGCCTCTCCCTGCGGAAAGACCGCATCCATCCAATCGGACAGCTCCGCAGGACCGACGATGTCTGGCTGAGCTCCAAGAAACTCTCGAAGCGCACGACCCATCTCGCGCGTAGTTTGCCAACGATTCTTGGGGTCACGCTCCAGCGCTTTCATGACGATTGCATCGAGCGCTTGAGGCACCTGAGGTCGGTGCGCCGATGGTGGCACGAGCTCATCGTACAAGATCGCATGAACCGCGTTGGCGGTCGTGTCCCGGCGAAACAAGCGTTTGAGCGCCAGCATCTCCCATAGGGAAACGCCGAGCGACCAAATATCGACCCTGCGATCGATGGGCCTCGCCGCAAGCTGCTCGGGCGCCATGTAGGCGAAGGTTCCCTTCATCTGGCCCGTGGCCGTGTGGTGGATGCGCTGCCGGGCGCTGGCGATACCGAAATCGACAACCTGCACTGAACCGTCAAAGGTAACGAATAGGTTCGATGGCGAGATGTCGCGGTGCACGACATGAAGCAGCTCGCCGTTCGCGTCTTTGAGCTCGTGCGCCGCGTGCAGCCCTTCGCAGGCATCCGCGATGACGCGCGCCATGCGAATCGGAAGAAGCGGGTGGCGCCGCTGTTCTGAATTCCGTGCGACTTTCCCACACAGCCGCGATAGGGGCTCTCCCACTAGGTACTCCATTGCGATGTAGTACTCGCCATCGGCTTGACCGAAGTCGAACACACTACACACGTTGGGGTGGGTGATTCGCGAGGCGATCCTCGCCTCGTCGAGGAACATATCGACGTACCTCTTCTCCTTGGCGAGGTGCCGGTGAATCCGTTTCAGAGCGACTAGCTTCTCGAAGCCGGGAGCGCCGTCGACCCTCGCCAGGTAGACGGTGGCCATCCCGCCCGCCGCGAGCTCGAAGCAAAGCTTGTAGCGCCCGATGCGCTCCGGGTCGGTCGGCTCGGGCCAAGCCGAGTCTTGTGCAGGTGGAAGCACCTCCACGACGGGCGCCCCAAGCGCCGCTGCGTCTTCAGAACCGCGTGACATCTGGTTCGTATTCCCCAACACCAGCGTAGCGGGCGCAGTGATATCAATGCCAGCGGAATCTTTGACTATTTATGTGGGTCACGCTACTGTGGCAATCGGGCGAGAAGTGGTGTTTCGGATTGGAATTGTTGTGGTTTTTGCTCTGCACTGGCTGCTGCCAAGCGCGGTGCACGCGCATCCGATGTTGGATCGAGCCGTCGACGCCTACCAGGAAGCGGATCTCGAGCGGGCGCTCAATGGCTTCGACGCTGCCGCGCGAAACGCAGACCTGACGATCGAAGAGCTGTTGCAGCTGTTCGAAATGCGGGCGCTCGTGCACCACGCTCTCGGCCACGAGACATCGATGCGGGCAGACCTCCGCCGCGTCCTAGCCGTGCGGGGGAGCTACCAGCTGAGCCGGCTGGCGCCTCCTTCGGTGCGTGCCGTGTTCGAAGAAGTGCGTGACGCGCAGAGCAGCGAGCACAGCGTGGAGCTTCGAATCGAAGCGAAGACCCTCGGAGAGGAGTCATGGATGGTGGCACACGTGCTGCGCGTCCCCGAAGGGCTGGTGGATCACACCACGCTTCAATGCAACATCGAGAGCAACGCTCGGACGATCTCGCGGACATCACAAGGGACGAGCGCGAGCTTGAAGCTTCCGGATCCCGGCGTGCACAACG
>CAMYMX010000682.1 GCA_947259605.1 uncultured Polyangiaceae bacterium
AGGAACTCGAGCTCGGAGCTGCCCACGTCTTCGAGGCCGGTGACGGTGAGGCAGTGGCTGGTGTTCGTATTTCGATAGTACGGCATGTAGTAAGCGAGATTATCAAGATCGTCGAGGCGTTCCGGTGAAAGACCGTGCTCACCGCGGAGAAAAGGCCCCCTGGTTGCTCGGCTGTCCGTCGAGCAAGGTGGCGGGTACGATCGGGCCACTGTCGGCGAGGAGATAGCTCTGGTCGACGCCTTCGATTCCGTTTCGGATGAATGGGTAGTTGTTGAGGGAGCCGACGCCGTCTGGATCGACGTAGGTGTTCACCCGGCTGCCGAGGTAGGTATCGCCGGTGCAGTAGGGGATGAAGACCCTGTTCCAGTCGCCCATGGGATTGATGTCGGTGTTCGCCGAGAGCAGCGGTTAGGCGAGCTCGACCGGAACGTCGCCGTTGACGACACCGAGCGGTTCGGTGGCTGCGGTGAGCTGTTCGAGCTCGTCCAAGTGCAGGTAGACGGCAGGATAGTCATCGCGGATGCACTCCGCACCCTCGGGCTCGAACTTGAGCCATTCACCATACGCTGCCGGGACGAAGGGGTCTGGCGTGGTGCCGCTCGAGGACGCGTCGTCGCCGCACCCCGCCGCTGCGAGGAGGGGTACGAAAATCAGGGCTAGGTTGGAGAGCATACTTCGATTCGAGAACGCCATTCTGCGCCTTTCCGTTAAGGGCTCACCGAGGAAGATGACGCGATGAACGGCTTTGGCCACGCTCTTTCTCGACCAAGCGCCGAGCGAGCTAGGCCTTTGCGAATTTCCTGTAGCTCAGCGAGGACAGCGTGTGAAAGAAGATGGCGTACATGGTTCTTCCTGTCTGTCGGAGCTTACGCTTGGCGGCTTCGTTTGGAGGGTAGCGACGGGACCTCGGTGGTGACGTCGATCATGAGGTCACGGAGCCAGCGGTGGGCTGGGTCTTCGGTGAAGCGCGGATGCCAAATCATCGTGATGGCGTGCTCGGGAATGTCGAGGGGTGCGGGGCGGGACGCCAAGGTCGACGCGGTAGAACAACTGCTGAGGCTGGAGGGGGCGGTGAGGACGAGGTCGCTTTGAGCGATGACTTCGAGGGCGGTGGCGAAGTGGGGGACACGGAGGGCGATGCGGCGCTGTACACCGCGCGAGTCCAAGACACGATCGACGACGCCAGGGCCCTTGCCTCCGGGTGAAACGAGAACGTGATTGAGGCGGGTGTATGCATTGAGGGTGAGCTTGCGCCGGCCAGCGAGCGCAGGGTGGTCGTTTCGGACGAAGCAACGGAAGGAGTCGCGGAAGAGCGTTCGGCTTTGAAGCTCGCCATCGACCTGTGTGCCGAGGTCGAATGGGTGGGGGTCGAGGAGTACAGGGTAGATTGCGAGGTCGACGTCGCCGGTTTCGAGGCTGTCGGAAAGGCGCTTTGGCATCGGGACGACCGCAAGATCGACCAACGGTGCTTCCTGGCCCAACCGTCGTAGGAGCGTCGGCAAGACCAGCGCATCGAACAAGTCGGGCGATACGATGCGGAAGGTACGGCTTGCCTGCTCAGGCTCGAACGCGGGAGGTTCGGCGAGTGTGCGCGCGAGGCTCACTAGACCACTGCGGAGGGGAACGGCGAGGGCTTCGGCGCGGGGGGTGAGCACCATGCCGCCCCGGCCTCGAACCAAGAGCGGGTCGTCGAAGAGCTCGCGAAGGCGGCGGAGCGTGTGGCTCATAGCGGATTGACTGACGCCCGCACGCTCAGCGGCTTTGGTGACGTTCCGCTCGCGCGCCAAGGCGTCCAGTGCGACCAAGAGGTTCAGATCGATGCGGTGGAGGTCATCCGCAGTATGAGCACTACTCATGCTGCTATGGAAACAAGTCATTGGATTCATGTCAACCCAGGCCGCAGAGTGAGCGCTGCCAAAAGGAGGCAGACATGGAAACAGCACAAAACGTATTGGTCGTTGGAGCCACAGGCGGCACGGGCCGCGCCGCAATCGACGCGCTCGTCAAGCGCGGGCACCGGGTGACGGCGTTCTCCCGCCATGCGGAGTCGCTCGAGATCGACTCGGACCGGGTGACTCTGCGCAACGGGGACGCGACCGATCCGGACGACGTCGAACGTGCGGTGGCAGGGCATGACGCGGTGATCATTACCCTCGGCATCACCGAGAACCCGATCCGTGTTCGCTTGTTCGGCGCCGCAGGCACTCCAAACGACGTACGGTCCGCCGGCACGCGTAACGTGATT
>CAMYMX010000683.1 GCA_947259605.1 uncultured Polyangiaceae bacterium
GAGGTCGGACTTGTGGACCATGCCGTCAACGCCGTCCTCGATGCCAACGAAGACGCCGTAGTCGGTGATCGAGCGCACGCGGCCCTGAATGATGTCGCCGGGGTTGTACTTCTGCGTGAAGACCGTCCAGGGATCGGGCTCGAGCTGCTTGAGGCCCAGGCTGATCCGCTTGTTCTGCGCGTCGAGATCGAGAACGACACATTCGACCTCTTGGCCCACCTCGAGCACCTTCGACGGATGCTTCGGCTTGGCCCAGGTCATTTCGCTGACGTGGATGAGGCCTTCGACGCCCTGCTCGAGCTCGATGAAGGCGCCGTAGTCGGTGAGCGAGACGACCTTGCCCTTGACCTTCTTGCCGGCGACGTAGTGATCGGTCGCCACGTTCCATGGGTCTTCCATGGTTTGCTTGAGGCCGAGCGACACGCGTTCGGTGTCGGCGTTGTACTTGAGCACCTTGACGGTGACCTCGTCGCCTACCTCGAAGACCTCGGACGGGTGATTGACTCGGCCCCAGCTCATGTCGGTGATGTGGAGCAAGCCATCGATGCCTCCGAGATCCACGAACGCACCGTACTCGGTGATGTTCTTGATCGTGCCGGTGACGATCTGATCTTCCTGCAGGTTTTCGAGGGTGGCTTCCTTGAGGCGGTCGCGCTCCTTCTCGAGAAGGACGCGGCGCGAAAGGACGATGTTGCCGCGCTTCTTGTTGAACTTGATGACCTTGAACTGGAAAGTCTGCCCAAGCAGCCGATCCAAGTTGCGGACCGGCCGGAGGTCGACCTGCGAGCCCGGAAGGAAGGCCTTCACCCCGCCGCGGATGGTCACGGCGAGGCCGCCCTTCACGCGCTGGGTGATCGTCCCTTCGATGAGCTCGTCGCGCTCGCACGCGGCGCTGATTTCGTCCCAGACTTTGAGCTTGTCCGCCTTCTCCTTGGAGAGCATGACGAGGCCGTCTTCGTTCTCCTTGGATTCGATCAGCACGTCGACGGCATCGCCGGCGGTTGCCGAGATGTTGCCTTCCGCGTTGATGAACTCGTGGAGCGAGATGACGCCTTCGGACTTGTATCCGATGTCGACGACGACCGAGTCTTTGCCGACTTTCAGGATCGTCCCGGCGACGATGTCGCCTTCGCGGAGCGCGTCTGTTCGGGTGGCCGAGGCTTCAAAAAGAGCGGCGAAGCTCTCGGGATTGGGGGTTTCGTTTTGAATTTGTGTGGTTTCGGTCATGAAATTTTCGCTGCTTCCGGTGCGTTCGTCGGAGCGCGGCACACCTGGCCGGGCTTCCGAAGACCCTCGGAACTGCAGAGGAGTGCCTGGGTAGCAGGGGAGTTTGGGGGTGTCAATTGCAGGCCTGGACGAGCTCGAGCACGTGTTGGACCACCGATTCGAGGTCCAGGCTGGTGCTGTCGAGAATGACCGCGTCCTCGGCGGGGCGCAGGGGAGCGATGGCCCGGGTGGAGTCCGCCTCGTCGCGGGACCTGATTTTGGCCAGGATCTGGTCGTAGTCTGCGTCCGTCCCGCGGTTTTGCAGGTCTTCGACCCGTCGACGGGCTCGCTCTTCGGCGGAGGCGGTCAGAAAGAGCTTCACCTCGGCATCGGGGAAGACCACGGTGCCGATGTCGCGGCCCTCGAGCACCACGCCGCCCTCGCGGCCCAGATCGCGCTGCATCTCCAACAATGCGCGGCGGACGCCCGGATAGGCGCTCACCTGGCTTGCTCCGGCGGACATCTCCGGGGTCCGAATCTCGTCGGCCCGATCTTTGCCATCGATCAAAAGTCGAGGAGTTCCGTCGTCTTGCGGCGCGAATCCGAGGGCCGCCTCAAGCGCAACCTCGGCAACGGCAGCTTCGTCGTCCCAAGCGATGCCCCGGTCGCGGGCGGCGAGCGCAACGCCGCGATAGAGGGCGCCGGTATCGACCAGGGTGTAGCCGAGGCGCTGCGCAAGAACGCGAGCGGTGGTGCTCTTTCCAACGCCGGCCGGTCCGTCGATGGCGATGACAGGGCGCGGTCGGGTCATCGTGTTTCCTCCGTGATGTCTGCTCCGAGCGATCGCATGAGCGCCACGAAGCCCGGGAAGCTGGTGTCAACCGCCTCGGCGTCTTCGATGACCGACTCGCCCTCGGCCACGAGGCCGAGCAGCGCCGCGGACATGGCGATGCGGTGGTCGCCCCGGCTTTCGATCGTGGCGCCATGGAGCGGAGCGCCCCCGGTGATGATCATGCCATCGGGAAGCTCTT
>CAMYMX010000684.1 GCA_947259605.1 uncultured Polyangiaceae bacterium
AGGGTTTCCGTCGGAAAGATTGCTGTCGGTGCCGCTCTCTCGAGCTATCCACGTCGCCCTCCGTCCCTCGTCTACAAGATGGCCCCGCGCCAGCCGACGGCCTCTTAGCCCATCGGGATGACGATGAGAGCCGAATTGCGTGGTACTAGATGTTTTGTCGACTCCCGCTCAGCGCAAACAGGGTCTTTGAATTGCTTGTGCCCGTCCATCCGGGTCTTTGGCGCAACAACACGGTACTCTCCAGCCATCGAGCGAGGGTGCGTCGCACGCCCGCTTCTGAGGATCAGATGGACGACACTTTAGAAAGGCCACCTCCGCGCTGGGCGCATGCGCTTTCGCGCTTCAACCGTTGGATGATGTTCGACATCGGTGGCGGTCCGCGGCCGTTCAAGCTTGCAACGATCATCAACCTGCAGAAGGCCGGCACCTTCCCGGTGATAGCACTCCTCATGTGGTACTACGCCGGCAAGACCCCAGCCGCGACATCCACCGCAGCTTGGCTCTACCTCGCGATGCATGGGTCGTACGGGTTGACTTGGCTGATGAAGGACCTTCGGTTCCCGGACGCCAACTGGCAAGGCCGGGTGACAATCTTGAGCAGCATCGCCGACGCGGCAGCGCTCGCACTTTATTGGCTAGCCGGTTTCATCTTGATCTCTGGCATTTCGACTCAGAATTATCCGCTGACAAAGAATGCGTGGTTCTGTCTGTGCGTAACTCTGTGCATCTTGGGTTGTGTCATCATGATCGCTGCAGACGTCCAGAAGTTCTCGACGCTTCGTGTGAAGCGCGGGCTGATCACCGACGGGATGTTCAAGCGCGTACGGCACCCGAACTATCTCGGCGAGATGATGGTGTACGGAAGCTTCGCACTGCTCGCGTGGCATTGGATTCCGGCGCTGGTGCTCGTGTACTTCTGGGGTCTCCATTTTTCGACCAACATGGCGATGAAAGAGGCCAGCATGAGCCGCTACCCTGAGTGGCGTGAATACAAAGAGCGCAGCTGGTGGCTCGTGCCGTACGTATTCTAGCGCCGTAGCCGGTTTCCTTCCGGCATGGGCAAGGTTCGAATGTTAAACGGCCTACTGAGTGACGTTGGACGGGCAACGTCGAGCTCATCTTGTTGACCTGACGTTGACGCGGTGATGTGAAATCAAGTGACGACCCGTGAACACGGCGATGCGGGCAAGTCCCGGTCATGTTTGAGCTTCTGCTTAGTTTCGCGGGTTTTCGTAGTGTCCCGTTCACCAGTTGACCGCGACCGGACCCACTGGGGGCTGGCCACTGCGCTTGGATCGCTGCGAAAGAAGGACGCCCGCGGTGACGCCCCCTGCGACCACAACGGCGCTGGCGGCGACGATCCAAGGCCACTTCTTCTTTTTGGCCTTGCGGCCGTCGTCTCTTGGCGTGTGCCGGGGCATCTCGAAACGGCTTGCCGAACCGGAAGGCATCAAGACCTGCGCTCCCTCGATGGTGGCAGTAAACAGAACACCTCCCTGGCGGGTGCGCGCGGTCGCAGCGCATCCGTTGTGCACGCCGGGATCCGGAAGCTTCAAGCTCGCGCTCGTCCCCTGTGATGTCCGCGAGATCGTCCGAGCGTTGCTCTCGATGTTGCATTGAAGCGTGGTGTGATCCACCAGCCCTTCGGGGACGCGCAGCACCTGTGCCACCATCCATGACTGCCCTTCGAGGGTCTTCGCTTCGATTCGAAGCTCCACGCTGTCTTCGCCGCGCTGCGCCTCACGCACTTCGTCGAACGCCGCACGCACCGAAGGAGGCGCGAGCTGGCTCAGCTGGTAGCTGCCCCTCACGGCTAGGAGGCGGCGGAGGTCTGCCCGCATCGATGACTCGTCGCCGAGCGCGTGGTGCACGAGCGCCCGCATTTCAAACAGCTGCAGGAGCTCTTCGATTGTCAGGTCTGCGTTTCGCGCGGCAGAGTCGAAGCTATCGAGCGCGCGCTCGAGATCCGCGTCCTGGTAGGCGTCGACGGCTCGATCCAGCATCGGATGCGCGTACACCGTACTTGGCAACAGCCAGTACAGAGCAAAAACCACAACAATTCCAGTCCGAAACCCCACTCTTCGCCCGATTCCCACAGTAGTGGAAGCTACATAAATAGTCAAAGATTCCGCTGGCAGTGATATGGTCGCGCCCGCTACGCTGGTGTGGGGGATTCGAACCAGATGTCACGCGGTTCTGAAGACGCAGCAGCGCTTGGGGCGCCTGT
>CAMYMX010000685.1 GCA_947259605.1 uncultured Polyangiaceae bacterium
AGACGGGCGCAGTGTGATTGCAGTGTCGCCATCCGACCAGGGTCAGCAGGTTCGGGAGCGCGCGCGACAGGTGAGCGCCCGCCATGGAGATCGTGTGGCCGCCGTAAACCAGCCGCTTGCCATAGGCGCTCGCCGCCGGATCGCCATGCGTGTAGGCCATGTTCAGCGTCATGCGCACCAGCTCGGGGGCGCAGGTGACGGTATCGCGTGCGCGCAGGACGTAGGTGGCGCCCTCCGGGACGTCGGCGAAATGGACGCCTGGGATCTGCTCACGATATCGGCCGAGGTTCCATTCGCCGGGAATGGCGGACTGGACCGCATCCATGTCGAGCTCGGCAGGAATCGCGTCGAACGAGCCCGCATGACCCGTAATGGCGTCCGGGTCGCGGCAGGGGATCATCGGGCAGCGCCAGAAGTGCAGCACAGTTTCGTCGCGCTGATTGGTTACCGTCATCTCGAGCACGACCATGCCGGTCGCGGCGCGGCCAGGCTTGGCCCGATTCTGCTTGAGCGCCACCACCTCGGTGACGGTGCGCAAAGTGTCTCCGACGTAACTGGGCTTTTGGAGCACCAGACCCCGATAGAACAGGTTGCCCTTCACCCGCTGCGACGCGTAGGTGGATTGGCCGATGGCAAGGTTGCAGACCAGGCTTGGGCTTGCGAGCGCGTCGTGGCCGGTGACAGCGCGGCACAGCTCGGCGTCCAACGGCAGGCGTAGGCGCTCAGCGAAGAACGCTTGGTGGAGTGCGGCGAATCCCGACGTGATTGTCACCGATGGCGCGTCGTCGAAGACTTGGCCGACCGTGAAGTCGTCGAAGTACGGGCCATCCACGTCTACGCGATTCGCCGTCATGTCGATTCCTTCTTGGCAGCCCCTTCTGCTCGCTTCGCTCGTGCGAGGATACGTTCCTGCGCTCGCACGAGCGGGGCATCGACCATCTTGTTGTCGAGCGTGAACACGCCGAGCCCTTCCGCGCGCGCCGCCTTCCAGCCCGAGACGACCCGACGGGCGTATTCCACCTGCTCAGCGCTCGGTGTGTAGAGCTCGTTGGCGATCGGCACTTGCGCCGGGTGAATGCACATTTTGCCCTCGAAGCCGAGTTGGATGCCCAGCTCGACGTCACGCCGGAACGCTTCCTCATCCCGAACGGCGAGACAGACGTTGTCCACTGGTTGCACGCCGCATGCGCGCGCGGCCAAGGCGACTGCGCAGCGTGCGTGGTAGAGCACGCCGCTGCCCGGGTCGTCAGCAGGAACCCCCATCTCAAGGGCAAAATCCGCGTGGCCGAAACACAGTGCGTCGACGCGTGACGTGGCCTCGCCCATCTCGAGGGCGCGGGCCACGCCGCGCGGGGTTTCCAAGAGCGCCAAGATGCGCGATTCCGCATCGATTTCGTCCAGAATCGCTGCCGCAGCGCGCAAACTCTCCACGCGTTCGGACTTCGGAACCATGATGGCTCGGGCTCCGGCGGCCCCCACCGCGCGAAGGTCATCATCGTGATACGGCGTGCCGGGAGCGTTGACCCGCACTGCAGGTTCGCAGTCACCGAAGCCGCCCTCCCGGAGCGCTGCGCATACGTGCTCCCGGGCCGCTTCCTTGGCGTCCGGCGGGACCGAATCCTCGAGGTCGAAGAGGATGGTGTCGGCACCCGAGGCGCGCGCCTTCGCGAACCGCTTCGTTGCTATCCCGGGAACGAAGAGCAGAGATCGTCGCAGCATGCTTCCCTCGGCAGACAATTTCACACGCGTGCGTGCGTGGGCGTTTCGGTGAGTGAGAGGACTGTAAGCCAAGGCCGTTTCGGAGCAACCGCAATTTGCCTCCGTCCTGCGCGCCTCTGTGCGGTGCATACGCGATCGAGCGGTCATCGCGTCAACTCGGCCGTGCGATCCGTTTTAGAATATCGGTGAAGGAGAGGACGCCCACCGGCACACGCGGGTTGTCCGGCTTCGTCACGAAGAGGCGGTGAATCCCCCGTCGTGCCATCAGGGTGACGGCATCGGCAAGCAGCATGTCGGGCTCGCATGTCAGGGGGTTTGGCGTCATCACATCGCCTGCGGTCAGTGCGGCAGCCTGCTGTCGGGAGCGGCCCTGGCGCGCGAGGACGAGGTCGGTCTGGGAAACGACGCCGATCGCGCCGTCGTCTTCGGTCACGACGGCCGCATGGATGTGGTTGTCGAGGAGCAATCGGGCCACCTCCGCGAGCTTGGCATCGACCGGGCA
>CAMYMX010000686.1 GCA_947259605.1 uncultured Polyangiaceae bacterium
ATTGGCCTTTCGATTGCCACGGTGGTCGGCATGGACAACTTCGAGGAGCTGCTCGCCGGTGCGTACGAAGTCGACGAGCATTTCCAAAGGGCTCCGCTTCGCGAGAACATTCCCGTGGTCATGGCGATGCTCGGGGTTTGGTATCACAATTTTTTCGGCGCTCCGTCGCACGCGGTGCTGCCTTACGATCAGTATCTGCATCGCTTTCCAGCGTACCTTCAGCAGGCCGACATGGAGAGCAACGGAAAGAGCGCTTCGCGTGAGGGGGCGATCATCGACGGCTACACCACGGGGCCGATCGTCTGGGGTGAACCGGGTACGAACGGCCAACACGCTTTCTTCCAACTCCTGCATCAGGGAACGCATCTGGTCCCCTGCGACTTCATCGTAGCGGCACAGAGCCAGAATCCGCTTGGCGAGCATCAGGACATCCTGGTTGCGAATTGCATTGCGCAAGCCGAAGCGATGATGCGCGGCAAGACCTCTGCCGAGGCCCGTGCCGAGCTCGAGGCGAGCGGCGCTTCCGCGGAGCGGGTCCAGGAGCTCGCACCGCACAAGACCTTTCCAGGAAACCGTCCAAGTAATACGTTCATGCTGGAGCGGCTCACACCGCGAGCGCTCGGCCGATTGATCGCGCTCTATGAGCACAAGATCTTCGTGCAGGGAGTCATCTGGGACATCTACAGCTTTGATCAATGGGGAGTCGAGCTTGGCAAGCAGCTCGCCAAAGTCATTCTTCCGGAGCTCAGTGGCGTAGTCGGCGAGCATGATGGGTCCACCGGTCAGCTCATCGCCTACTATCGAAGCCGCAAGGACTCCGGTTCATGAACACGCTTGCGGTCGACATCGGTGGGATGAGCCTGAAGCTCCTAGTGCTCGACGAGCGAGGGGAGCCGTTGTGCGAAACGCTCGCTCGGCCCACGCCGTCGCCCCCGACGCCCGAGGCACTTTTGACTCTGGTCCAGGACCTGTCCGACACCTTGCCTCCGCACCAGCAGGTTTCGGTTGGCTTTCCGGGCGTGGTGAAAGCGGGTGTCACCTTCAACGCACCAAACCTGGGCAATGAGCTCTGGCATCGTGTCCCGTTGAGTGAGCAGCTGGCCTATCGCCTGGAACGCCCGGTTCGTGCGGTCAACGACGTCGATCTCCAGGGGCTCGGAGTCGTCCGAGGGGAAGGCGTGGAGCTCGTGTTGACGCTCGGAACCGGAATGGGTGCGGCACTCTTCACCGACGGCGCGCTCGTTCCAAACCTCGAGCTCGGGCATCATCCTTTTCGGGACGGGCTAACCTACGAAGATCTCGTGCGCGACAGCGAGCTCAAGCGCGTCGGTCGGGTCGAATGGACGGCTCGCGTCCTCGATGCGATCGAGCAGATCGAGCCGATCTTCAACTACGACCGGCTTCACCTCGGCGGAGGGAACGCTGCCAACATTGAATCCGAGCTCCCCGAGAACGTCCGGGTTTTCTCTCTCGCAGAGGGGCTTCGTGGTGCGCTCAAGCTCTGGGACGAGGCCTAGGCGCCGCCGACGAACGGGTTCAAGCGGCGCTCTTCGCCGATCGTGGTGTTTGGCCCGTGGCCGCAGATCACCAGCGTTTCATCTGGCAGTGCGAACAGCTTGCGCTTGATCGAGTCGACGAGCTGTGAGGTGTTTCCGCCCCACAGGTCAGTGCGGCCGACGCTACGTGCGAAGAGGGTGTCGCCCGCGATGACGACTGGCCGATCCGCCTCCAAGGTGAGGCAAATGCTGCCCGGAGAGTGTCCGGGCGTATGGACGACGTCTGCTTCGAGCGCGCCTGCCAAGACCGTGTCGCCGTGAGACAGAAAGCGGTCGACCGTCGCCATCTCTGGCGCGCGGAACGGTGCCCCAAAACCATCGAGCTGCATCTGCACGCCCTCGTAGAGGAACAGATCCTCTTCGTGAATCATGATCGGCGCACTGGTCCCGTCCTGAACCTCTTTGGTCGCGCCGATGTGATCGAAGTGTGTGTGCGTGTGGACGATCCCCTCGCACTTCAGCCCTAGCTCCTCGAGGCGAGCAAGAATCCGAGGCGCTTCACCCCCTGGATCGATGACGATCCCCGTCCCCCGCTCCTCGTCGCCGAGAATCACACAGTTGCACCCGAGCGGCGCGACGGAGAATTGCTCGATGATCATGCAGCGTCCATAGCATCTGGGGGGTGACAGCGACAGTGGCAGTGACAGTGGCAGACTCAGTTACA
>CAMYMX010000687.1 GCA_947259605.1 uncultured Polyangiaceae bacterium
TTAAGATGTTCTCATGCGATCTTCGTGCCTCGCGCTCTTTGTTGCCTTCGCAGCGCTCTGGCCGGCGGAAGCGCGGGCCCACCTGGGCCTGGACGTTCCCGCGTCGCGCTACGGCCCTGATTCCCTCAAGACCGGTCCCTGCGGAGTCGCCGGCGGCGAACGGACGGCTAACGTGACGTACTACGAGCCGGGCGAGACGATCGAGGTGCGCTGGGACGAATACGTCGATCATCCAGGGCACTATCGAATTGCGTTCGACGACGACGGCGACGACGATTTCGTGGATCCCGCTACGATGATGGAGCTCGACTCGAACGACACCGTGCTGCTCGACGGCATCACCGACAAGGGTCAAGGGGAGCGTGACTACGTGGCAACCGTCACCCTGCCGGAGCTGAGCTGCGACAATTGTACGCTTCAGGTCATCCAGGTGATGTACGACAAGCTGCCGTACACGACGCCGGGGAACGACATCTACTACCAGTGTGCCGACCTTGTGCTGCGTGAAGCGGGAACGTCACCTGACGCTGGCACCGACGCTGGCACGGACGCAGGCACCGACACTGACGCAGGCCCCCACGCGAGTGCAGAGGCCGGTACGGGTGCCGGCGGTGGCTGCAGCGTCGGAAATCGGACCATCGCCGAGCTCGGCGCGTTTCCACTCCTCTTGCTTATTCTCCTGGGTCGTCTTGCCCGCAGGCAACGCTTGCTCGTATAGAGAGGCGCCATGCGCATCGCGAATTTGTACGCAGCCAACGACGGGCCGGTCTACTCACTCGAGTTCTTCACACCGAAGAACGAGGCAGGGCGCAAGGCGCTCTTTCGCGCCGTCGAACGCCTCCAAGCGATCAAGCCGGGTTTTGTCTCGATGACCTGCGGGGCTGCTGGCACCACGCGAGAGCGAACGGCCGACTTGGCGATCGAGCTGCAAAAGAAGTTTGGGCTCACCGCCATGGCCCACCTCGTCTGCACCGGAACCACGCAGTCCGAGCTCGAGGAAACCTTGCGGCACATGCAGACGCACGGCATCGAGAATATTTTGGCCTTGCGCGGTGATCCGCCGAAAGGTGGGACCGACTGGACGCCGGTCGAAGGGGGCTTCGCGCACGCAAACGAGCTCGCCGCCTTCATTCGCGAACGGTTTTCGCTTGGCCTCGGTGGCGCCTGCTACCCGGAGAAGCACCACGAGGCGTCGAGCCTTGCTGCCGATATTCAGAATCTCAAGCTCAAGGTCGCGGCTGGCGCAGAGTTTCTGATCACCCAGCTGTTCTTCGACAACGACAAGTATTGGAGCTTCGTCGAGCGGGTTCGCGCAGAGGGCATCGAAGTCCCCGTGGTTCCGGGAATCATGCCCGTGCTCAACCTGACGAACCTGCAGCGCATCGCATCACTTTCACCCGGCACCAGCATTCCGACCGGGCTCGAAGACGCGCTCGGCGAAGCCGGAGATGATGACGAGGCCGCGCTTCGAGCAGGCGTGAGCTTCGCGGCGAAACAATGCCGTGCCCTGCTGGCGAACGGCGCCCCGGGCATCCACTTCTACACACTGAACCGATCCAAGGCCACGCTGCAGACTTTCGCAGGACTTTGACGCGCTGACTGACTATCCGGGCCGCCCCTCGTGCAGCCGCAGATACCTGAGAAATTCGCGCCGACTCTGCGGCCCAGCCCGACGGTCGGACGGCCGCCCTAGCACGGGGTCTTCCGCGATGGCGAGCTTTGCCTTCGACAGATCGTCCTCTGCAATCGCGCACCGCGTCGCCGCTACGTCGATGCCGTAGATCTCGGCCGCGTTCAGCCCGAGGATCTTCGCCTTCGCCTCGGCGCCTAGCGGGGGATATCCGTACATCTCTTGCATGCTGACCGGAATCTCGAACGCTCGAAACGCGCTGATCTGATCCTGCGGGGTCCCGTACCAAATCGAGTCCGTGCCCCAGAGGATTCGGTCTTCGCCCAAATACAAAAGCAGCTTGCCGAGCACGTGCGCGGCTGCATCCGGTCGGGTCATCACGAAGCGCCAAGTGCTTCCAAGCTCAGCGTAGACGTTGCCCTGCTTGCCGATCTCGTTCTCGAGCACCGCCTTGACCAGGGTGTCGACTCCCTGAATCGATTCAGGGTCGTAGGGCCCCTCTGGCACGTTCACCTCGAAGCCGGAGTGGTAGACGACGAAGTTCACGTCGGGATACATCGGCGCGACGACACCGATGTCGTCAGCGGAG
>CAMYMX010000688.1 GCA_947259605.1 uncultured Polyangiaceae bacterium
GCGAAACGACATGCGGCTGATCCAGACGAAGCTCCGCAGCGTCTTCGATGGTGACGATTCGCTCGCCGGCTGGAATTTCGGTAGAGAGGACATTGAGCAAGGTCGTCTTTCCGCTGCCGGTACCGCCCGCAATGAGCAAGTTCTTTTTTGAGCGCACGCAGCGCTGCAAGAACCTCGCCATCGCCGAGCTTAGACTTCCCAACCGAACCAGCTCGTTCATTTGAAGCGGTCGTTTCGCGAACTTGCGAATCGTGATGCACGGCCCTCGGATAGCGAGCGGCGGAATGATCGCGTTCACTCGAGAGCCGTCATCGAGGCGCGCGTCGACCAGGGGCGTGCTTTCGTCAATACGGCGACCTAACGGCGTTACGATTCGTTCGATCGCCGCGCGACAGGATTCGTCATCGGTAAAACGCAGTGGGGTGAGGCGAATCGTGCCTTGCCTTTCGACGTAGATTGTATTCGGATCGACGACCATGATTTCGGAAACGGAATCATCGTCCAGAAGCTCTTGAAGTGGCCCGAGCCCAAGCACCTCGTCAGTCATCTCTGAGACGAGCTTGGGCAGATCTGTAGAAGGAGAAAGGTCGGTCTCGAAGCGCGACACAATCTGCTCGAGAGCCTGAACGACGCGCGGCCGCAGAACCTCCGCATCCATGTCGGCCGCCTCCAGCGATGCAAGATCGAGGTGATCGAGGAGCGACCGGTGAATTCGTCGTCTGATCTCAGGAGATGCCGAAGCGTTGTTCGCCCCAAGAGGCGAGATTTGAAGCAGATAGGGGCCCACTCGAAGCGCTTCACCGGGCGTGAGAAGCGTCTCGGCTTCGGAAAGCCGCTCGCCGGCGAGGATGGTCCCATTGGAAGACCGATCGACGACCCGGGCGCCGCTGCGGCCCTGTTCGATGTGAAGGTGGATTCGGCTGACCGCCGGCGACGGAAGAACGATGTGGCAGGCGGGGTCGCGGCCTACGGTAAGCGAGGTCGTGTCGGCGATGGCTAGCTCCTGCTTGGAGCCGTCCGGCATGAGGACGGTGACCGCGAACCCGCGACTCATCGACTACGCTCGCTTTCGGCCCTAGGAGCGACGGAACGCCCAACCCGGGGTTGATCCAAGAGGTGCTGATCGTCGACGTCACCTCGGAAGCTCTCGTAGATACGCAGCGCTTCTTCGACGCGGTCCCTCTGACTCACGCTGACAGGCTCGACGACGGAAGGGACCACGAACATGTACGATTGGTCGTCTTCCGTCTCCCGAGAATGCGTACCAAAGAGGGCACCGATGAAGGGAACGAGAGCAAGCCCCGGGATCCCGTTTTTCCTCCGCCGCTCTGTGCGCGCACGAATTCCAGCCAAAGAAACCGATTGGCCTAGCTCGAGATTGACCAAGGTCTCAATGTGCGAAGTGATTCGACCCGGAATCCCCTGTGCCCCTTTTTCCGCATCGAGGTCCGACACATCCGCTACGATCTCGAGCTCGATTCGACCAGTTTTGGAATCGTACTTTGGAAGAACGCTCACCTTCGTTCCAAACTCGATCGCCTGCACGTTCACGGTCAAGTTGTTCTGGACTTGAACGTTGAACTCTCCACCAGAGGTGAATACGGCCTCGGTGCCGTTGGCGGTCACCAAGGTCGCTTGGCGGTACAACTTCGCCCAACCTTTTGCCTGTGCGAGGTCAAAGCTCGGTAAGAACGTCTGCGGCAGTATCTGAAAAGCGCTCTGCGTCGGTTGCCCGCTGCCGCCTGTGATCGCGATGGCGGCCTCGGACGGCCCGATCGTGCTTCCAATGTTCCCTGGCCAATTGAGCCCAATCTGATGGCCGTAGCGGTCCTGGATCAAAACGAAATAGAGATCCAAGCGGATATTCTCTCTGCTGCCGAACCCCTTGGATGCGTCCGCTGGAATCACTCGAATGGTGTATTGGAGCTGACTGCCATCGTTCTTGATCAAGAGTAGAGAAGTCGTCCCCTCTTCCTTGCCGACGATCACGAAGCGACTCTGGTCACGCGTAATGCGAATGTCGGCGAAGCCAGGTGCGCCCTCCGAGTAGCTCTTGATGCCGCGCGCAGAGAGACTCTTCTGCTCGCCGACTCGCACGACGATCGGGCGGTTGACCTCCAAATCCGCCATGGCGCCAGCCTCGAGCCCGGCGGCGAGAAGCACGACGGTTGCCAGGACCCTCCTCTTCATGAAAGTGGACACCTCAGTCGAC
>CAMYMX010000689.1 GCA_947259605.1 uncultured Polyangiaceae bacterium
CAAGACCGACGTGAAGGCACGAGTCGCCGGCGTCATCGCCGACGTGAAGGTCACGCAGACCTACAAGAACGAAGGCAGCCGGCCGATCCACGCCGAGTACGTCTTTCCGGGATCGACCCGCGCGGCGGTTCACGGGATGCGTATGATAATCGGCGAGCGCGTGATCGTCGCGAAAATCAAAGAGCGAGATGAGGCATCCAAGGAGTTTGCGAAAGCAAAGGCCGCCGGCAAGAGCGCGTCGCTGCTCGAACAGGATCGCCCAAACGTGTTTCGCATGAAGGTCGCCAATATTCTACCGGGCGACGTCATCGAAGTGGAGCTCCGCTACACCGAGCTTCTTCGACCCACCGACGGGATCTATGCGTTCGTCTACCCCACGGTGGTCGGGCCGCGCTATTCGAGTGAACGTCACGCGCACGCGAACCCGCGGGATAGCTGGGTGCGCAGCCCGTATCTCCATCAGGGCCGGGCACCGACTTACGAGTTTGATATGGACGTCACGCTCTCGACGGGCATCGACGTGCAGGCGCTGTCCTGTAAGTCGCACAAAGTGGCTGCGGAATGGAAGGGGAAGCGGCTCGTTACGGTCATACTCGATGAGTCGGAGCGGCACGGCGGAAACCGGGACTTCGTGCTGAGCTATCAACTCGCCGGCGGGGCCGTGCAGAGCGGCTTGCTGCTCTTTGAAGGAAAGGACGAGAGCTTTTTTCTTCTCATGGCCGAGCCGCCAAAGCGGGTCGAAGCGGACGAAGTGCCGGCACGCGAGTACGTCTTCATCATCGACGTTTCCGGCTCGATGTATGGCTTTCCCCTGAACACCGCGAAGCGGCTGATGCGCGACCTCATCAGCCAACTTCGGCCGATCGACACCTTCAACATGATTCTGTTCTCGGGCGGCTCCACGCGGTTCGCGCCGCGCTCGGTCCCGGCAACGCAACAGAACGTGCAGCGTGCCATCGCGGTGTTGGAAGGGGAGCAGGGCGGCGGTGGAACCGAGCTCTTGAGCGGCCTGCGAATGGCAATGGAGATGGAGCACGAACCAGGGACATCGCGAAGCTTCGTGGTGATCACGGACGGGTACATCGCCGGAGAGGCCGAGGCTTTCCAATACGTCCGCAACCACCTCGGCAAAGCGAATGTCTTTTCGTTTGGGATTGGGACCTCGGTGAACCGGTACCTCGTCGAAGGGATCGCCAAGGCCGGCTTTGGCGAACCGTTCGTGGTGACCGACGCCGCGGATGCTGTGTCCACGGCGCAGCGCTTCCGTCGATACGTCCGTGCACCCGTCCTGACCGATATCCGAGTCGACTTCGATGGTTTTCGGGCCTACGACGTCGTCCCGACATCGGTGCCAGATGTGTTGGCAGAACGCCCGGTCCTGGTGTTCGGGAAGTTCGCCGGGAAGCCGTCCGGCGCGATCACGCTCCGCGGCGTAGGGGGCAAAGGCCCGATGACGCAGCGCTTCGATGTCGCCCAAGTCGGAGCGGCCGAGGACAACCGCGCGCTGTCCTATCTCTGGGCGCGTCAGCGGATTTCCGACCTGTCCGATTCTGGCGCAGCGCTCGGAGTCGAGAGCGCACAAGAGGAGGTGACCGCGCTCGGCCTGCGCTACAGCCTTCTGACCAACTACACGTCGTTCATCGCCGTCGACGAAACGCCACGCAACGATCTCGGTACGGGCGAAGAGGTCAAGCAACCTCTGCCGCTGCCACAGGGCGTCAGTAACTACGCCGTCGGCGGCGTGACGCAGGGTTCGGAACCGCATCTCATGTCCCTCATGGCTCTGTTCGCAGGCGGGGTCTTGCTGATCTGGACCTTGCGGCGCTCGCCCCTCAGGTACGGCCCGTGACCCGCCAGCGGATCGACAGTGCTCTCGCGATCGTCGCGATGCTGGCCATCACCTACGCGCTCAAACGGCACTACAGCACGGCTACCGCAGAGGCGCTCCAGTGGATTCTCGCTCCGACGGCCTGGCTCGTGGAGACTGTCTTTCGCGCGCCCTTCGTCTTCGAGCAACACGTCGGCTACGTCAACCAAGAGCTACGCTTCGCGATTGCGCCCTCCTGCGCCGGCGTCAACTTCATGATCATTGCGATCTGCTCGGCCTCCGTCGGCTTTGTGACCTACATGCGAACGCTGCGCGCCAAGCTAGCCCTGCTCTGCGTAAGCGTGGCACTCGCCTACCTGGCGACGCTTGGCGTCAAC
>CAMYMX010000690.1 GCA_947259605.1 uncultured Polyangiaceae bacterium
TCAACCCTGATGAACATCCTGGGCTGCCTCGATGGGCCGTCGGATGGTTCGTATTCACTCGGCGGCAAGGACGTTTCCACTCTGAGCTCTCGCGAACGGGCCTGGGTGCGGCTTCACTACATTGGTTTCGTCTTTCAGTCTTTCCACCTGATTTCAGATCACACGGTTCTCGAGAACGTGACGCTACCGCTGTACTACGCAGGCGTGGATCGGCACGAGCGGGAGGCGCGCGCCGTGGAGCTGATCGAGCGTGTTGGTTTGGGCCACCGACTGAACCACAGGCCCGCCCAGCTCTCGGGTGGCGAGAAGCAGCGTGTGGCGATCGCACGCGCGATCTCGGGTCAGCCTCGTGTTCTGCTAGCCGATGAGCCAACCGGCGCCCTCGACACGAAGACTGGTTGCGAGGTCATGGAGCTTCTTCTCGAGATTCACGAAGCGCGCGCCCTCACGTTGATCATCGTCACGCACGATCCCGAAGTCGCAGAGTTCTGCCATCGGAAGGTCTTTCTGCGCGACGGAAAGATCGTTCCCCGAGGGGGCAGGCATGCCGCGAACGCGTAGCGAGGTCGTTGGACGCGCCGTCCGAACGGCCGTTCGGAATCCGGGCCGCACGCTGCTCACGATGTTAGGACTCGCGATCGGAGTAGGCGCGTTTCTCGCCATGGTGAGCTTCGGGACCGGCGCGCGCACCTCGGTAATGCAACAGTTCGAGATCCTAGGAACGCGCGTCGTCTACATCTGGACCAACATGAACCGCCGCGATTTTGGAGGAACCGCGAGGCCGCTGACCGATGCCGATGTCGATGCGCTTCTGCGTGACTCGATGACCATCGAGCGAGTCGTCCCCCGGATCACGGAAGTTCACAACATCAAGTCCGTCGATCGAACTTTTCCCACCAAGGTGACCGGTACGTTGCCGGACTTCGTCCGCATTCGCGAATGGCCCATGTTGATGGGGGGCATGTTCGACGAGACGGACGTCCGGCAGCGCGCCAAGGTCGCCGTCATTGGCACCACGATTGCCCGCGAGCTCTTCGGGCGATTGGACCCTGTCGGTCAGACGATCACCATCGGCGCCAATCTGCCCTGCCGAATCATCGGCGTGTTGATTTCCAAGGGCCAGCAGACGACTGGCGAAGACATGGACGAGATCGTCTTGATTCCGGCGAGCACCTACGAAGCGTTTCTAGGGACGCCGATTGGCTACCACGAGCTCATGGTTCAGGTTCGGGACCTGAGCCTCCTCGAGACGGCGATGGTAGAGGCAGTTCCAATCATGCGCCGCTCGCACCGGCTGGCCGAGATCGAGCAAGACGACTTCCGGATGGCAAGCCCCGCACAAGCCGCGCAGCTCGCGCGCTTTGTATCCAACATCTTGACGGGTTTGCTGGTCGGAATCGCGGCTGTGTCGCTACTCGTCGGAGGAATCGGCGTCATGAACATTCAACTGGTTTCGGTCGCCGAACGTACCCAGGAAATCGGCATTCGATCGGCGATCGGCGCTTCACCAAGGCAGATCTTGGTGCAGTTTCTCGCCGAAGCCGTGGTCTTGTCATTTACGGGTTCGCTGGCGGGGGTGGCGCTCGGTTGGCTTGCGTCGACCCTGGTCGCGCGAGCGATGGCCTGGTCGGGCAATCTGTCGCTGTTGATGATGGTGGGCGCGGCTCTTTTCGGAACCAGTGTCGGCGTGGCCTTCGGTTATCTCCCGGCCCGACGTGCGGCGCAGCTCGAGCCAATCGAAGCGCTGCGCCATGAATGAGGTGGAACATGAACGTGGTCTGCAATTGGAAGGGACGAGGAGCGATCGTGGTGGTCACGCTCGCCGCGATGTTTGCGCCGGCTGGCGTATCGGCTGAAGTCGTCACGCTCCAGAAGCTCGAAACGCTCTCGCTCCAGAACGAGGCGCACTGGGAGGTGGTGGAAGCGAACACCGCGCAGGCGCGTGCGGAGGTCGACGTCGCTCGCGCAGCAAACATGCCGACGTTTTGGATGAACATCTCGGGCGTGATGGCTCCGGGCTCCGACATCGAGCGCGTCCCAACTGTCGACGGGCGCGAGGTCAACGTTCGGGCGTCTCCTACCGTGACGGAGAGCACCGCGTTTCGTCCAAACATTCGCTACGAGGGGACGATCGACATGCTCGCACCACTGTATGACGGACAGACCCGTGCGGCGATCAAGGCTGCGGAAGCATTTCGGGCAGC
>CAMYMX010000691.1 GCA_947259605.1 uncultured Polyangiaceae bacterium
CAAGCGGCAGAAGAAACCAAAGCCGCCGCCCCCAAGCAGGCCAAGCCCCGCAGAAAGAAGAGGACTCGCCGTGGACGAGCTTAAAGGTAAACCCCGTGACGGAGCACTGATTCTCGATCAGCAAACGCAGGAAGATCCCAGCCGATACGCTGGGGACGGCAAAGCGGAAGAGGCGGCAGAGATTCTCGAAGAGCTCATCAACCTGATGGACCTCGACGTTCGAGTCGAGATCCGCACTGACGCCGAGCGCGTCGAGCTCGATGTGACAGGAGAAGACTCGGGCCGCGTGATCGGGAAGAAGGGCGCGACCCTCGACGCGCTTCAGTTCTTGATCAACAAGATGGTCAATCGTTTTCCCGAAGCGCGCCGCCACGTCATCGTCGATTCCGGCGACTACCGGGAACGCCACGACGATGGTCTCGTCTCGATGGCCAAACGCCAGGCAGACCGCGCGGTCACCGAGGGCAAAGTCGTCACCCTTCAGCCCATGAACGCACGCGACCGCCGCGTCGTCCACATGTCGCTCGCCAAGTTCGAGGGCGTGAGTACGATGTCGCAGGGCGAGGGAATGCGTCGTCGCATCCAGATCATCCCGGCGCGCAGGCGGCGATAGCGGTTCGCGGCTAGCGACGGTAGCTCAGGATGCATCTCGGCGCGCCGCTGGACGGCACCTCGTAGTCCATCCGGCGTGCCAAAACGAGGCCCGGCGGCGGATCGACGTCCGTCCCCGCGGTCAGTACCCAGACCTCATCAGCCAACTGCGCACCGATCGGCAACCAGTCTTTCGGTGCGAAGGTCGCCCGCGAAAGTGCGACTCCGAAGGGAGCGCTGTCGACGATCGGGTTTGCGGGGTCGACCTTTTGTTCGAGCATCGTAGTGCGGTTCGAGAGGCCCAGCGCACCGGCCGCGGTCCTCAGGAATGTAGTTCGTATTCGCCTCGGCTCGACGAGGGTGGCTCTCAAAGTCGCGTCCGCAAGCAGGATCGGAATGGTCGGTGCGCCAACGCCCGCACCGACATCCACGAGCGAAGCGGGGCCTTCGATCCATTCCCGACGGATCACCTGGGCCGCATCGAGAAACAAGATCTCGGCCAGCTCGGTGTTCGTGCTCGCCGAGGTGAGATCCGTCCGCGCGTCCCAGGCCTGCGCGATGTCGAAGTACGCTGCCCAGCCTTCAGGTTCGGCCAGCCCGACCTCCTCACAGAGTCGGCCGATCGCCTCTGCAGCGCTCATCCGCCCCGCCCCCGATGCCAGGCCGCCCGCAAGTCGGGCATCTCGGCGTAACGGTCGTCTTTGTTGCGATGCATCGCTCGTTCGATCACTCGCGCGATCGCCGCGGGCACCTCGGCGATCGCGTCGATCGGAAGGCAATCACCCGCATCGATTTTCATCATGAGTCTGCCCAAATGATTGTCGTGAAACGGCTTCTTCCCGCTCAGGGCTTCGTAGAGCAGTACGCCGAGCCCATACACGTCGATGCGCTGGTCGACGTCGGTCTTACCCGTCAGCACCTCGGGCGCCATGTAAGCAGGGGTCCCGCTGACTTCACCGGTCGCGGTCAGCCGGTCGAGACCCAGGATCTTCGAGGCGCCAAAGTCGACGACACGCGGACTCCCTTCTGAAGGCCAGATGACGTTGGCCGGCTTCAGATCACCATGAAGCACGCCATGTTCGTGCGCTGCGCCCAATCCGCTGCTGAGGGCATCAACCAAGGAGTCCGCCTCGTTGATGGTCAAGGGGCCGTTCGACAGCCGCTCGGCCAGCGTCTCCCCTTCGACGTACTCGGTCACGAGGAACACCAGCCCCTCGTCGTCGATTCCCAGCTCGAGCAGGCGGACGATGGCCGGATGGTTGAGGGCCTTGAGAACCGCCCCCTCCCGTCGAAATCGTCTCCGCATCGATTCGTCTGCAAGATACTCGGCGCGCAGCAGTTTGACCGCCGCCTTGGATCCACTCAGCTGATCTCGGGCTTCGAACACGTCGCCCATCGCGCCTCGTGCAAGCTCCGCCACCAGCTCGTAGCGCCCGGCCAGGATGGTTCCAAGGCCAATGGAAGTGGGATTCGTCATGGCTCGCTGAGAAGATACCTCTCTTCGCAAACCCGCCCAACTGACGTACGCTCCGTCCGCCGATGACGCAGCCCAACCTCGATGACGCGCTCGCCAAGCTATATGGGCTCCCCCTTCCCGCGATCGAGGTGCTC
>CAMYMX010000692.1 GCA_947259605.1 uncultured Polyangiaceae bacterium
GAAACGCAGACTTATTGCACTCCACGATGACCACATAGTCGAACTCGAGGCCCTTGACCTGTCGCACGTCCGTCACATCGACGCCTGGCCGGAAGGGGAAATCCTGCTCGGCGATGCGACGAAGGTTCGGCACCTCGCCGTGTCGAAGCCCCTTGTAATAGACGTCCGCCTGCTCGGGGTAGCGGGCGATGACCGCAATCGACGACAGCGGTTCGGAGGCGACGAGGCTCCGGAGCGCCTCGGACAGAAAGCCGACCGCCTCCCCGCTTCCGCCGAGCTGGAACAGCTCGACCGGGGCTCCGTAGCGCGTGGCCTCACCCGACACCTCGTTCCGAAGTGGGCCGAGGACCTCGGTGGCAAACTCCAGAATCTCGTGGGTCGACCGGTAGCTGAGCTTGAGGGGCTCGATTTCGATGTGGTCGAGCTTCAGCTCTTGCAGCACGTGTCGCCAATCGCTGAACCCATTGTCCAGGTGGAGCTTCTGCGCAATGTCCCCCGCAAGCGTCACGCTCTGCTGCTCGGTCGCGGTGTCGAGCACGACCGCCAACTCGACGGGGCTCATGTCCTGCGCCTCGTCGACGAAAATATGCTCGTACTCGAGCGGGCCCCGGCGCCCCGAGAGCGGGCCCCGAAGCGTCTGAAAAATTCGAAGCAGCAGGGCGTCGTCTTCGCGGTCGAGCTCGGCGGGCTCATCGTTGTCCATGCCATCGACCCCCAGGCTGCGCGCCTGCGCGTCGTCGTCTTCTTCGAGCGCGTCTTCGTACGCCATCAAGACCGCCATCGAATGGCGGCTGCACCAGGAGTGCGCCCATTCGATCTCTTTGTCGGTCAGCGCGTCGGGCGCCCAACGCTTGAATGCGCGGACCAGCCGGCCACGATCCGTCACCAGGTCGGCCCAGGCCGTGACGACGTCGCGCGTGCGCCTCGTCCAGCGACTACAGATGCGCCCGACGGCGTGCCGGGTGCCAAGCGCCACCTCCTGGGCATCTCCGTCACGGTCCTGAAGCCACTGAGAAAGGACCTCGAGCCGCACGCCCAGAGGCTCCGCCGCCGTGCCACGCCAAACGCGCCCTATCTGATCGCCGCCCTCGCCTCGCTTTGCTTCGTTCAGGATTTCCGATTCGGCCCGCTCGGAGAGATCGGCGACATACTCATCGATCGCGCGCAGCATTGCTGGATGCTTCTTCAAGCGAATGACGTGCGTCGGCGTGTCTTCGACGTAGCGCGCGGTGAGCTTGGGAATGTGACGGCGCCGCTGCTGCTCGGCCCAGAGCTGGAAGGTCTGCACCGGCACTTCCTCGACGCCCAGCGCGGGAAGCACGCGCGAAATGTACCGAACCAGCGCGTCGTTGAAGACGATGACGAGCATTTGGTCCGAACGAAAGCGCTGCGGATCCTGAAACGCGAGGTAGGCGAGCCGGTGAAGCCCGATCGTCGTCTTGCCACTGCCGGCGCCGCCCTGAATGACGACGAGCCCGGAGGTTGGCTGGCTGATCAGGTCGAACTGGCGGGGGTCGATCAGCGCGGTGATCTCGGAGAGATGCTTGTCCTCGCGCAGATCGTCGTCACCAATCCCGAGCTCGCCGGGCCGATGGTGCGACTCGGGGCGCATCGCCACACCCTGCCCGCCCGAAAGCCTCGTCGCCTGATCGGCGATGCGGCTCCACAGGTCGTCGCGCGAACGACGAAATGTGCCTTGCGGAGTGCCGATGCGCCGCAGCTTGGCCCCGGTGATCGATAGGTTGCGACGGACCAGCACTTCGCCCTCGACCTCTCGGTCGCCGAAGATTTCGTCGAAATCGTCGCCTTCTTCGTAGCGGTAATAGACTCGGCTCACCGGCGCGTCCCGCCAGTCGACGATGCGAACGCCGGTTTTGGGATCGAGAAAGGTGGAGCGGCCGATCAGGATCTCGCGCTTGCGGCCCTCTTCTTCGAGTACCATCCGGCCAAAGTACGGCGACTGCGGGTCGACCGTGCCTTCGGTCACCTTGGCCCGGCGCTGCGCCACCTGCTGAAGCCGTTCCATCTCTTCGACGAGCGGGGGAATGTCTTCGAGTCGCGCCTCCCGAATCTGGTCGCGAAGCGCGATGAGCTCGGCGTCGTAGTCGATGAGCCGACCGCGGTGCGTGGGACGCGAGGCCGCGGCGGTCCGGTGGACGCGAGCAAGGACTTTCTCCTCCTGGCCGACGATTTCCTCCATCT
>CAMYMX010000693.1 GCA_947259605.1 uncultured Polyangiaceae bacterium
TGCCCGCCCGATATCCCCGTTCTACAGTGAGATCTCGGCGAGAATCGCCCGCGCGTTCAACCAAACGTTGAAAGGCAAGCTCACCGGGGCCGAGGCGGCGCAGATCCTAGACAAGGAGCTCAGGGCGATCGTCCGGCGCAATCGGTAGACGAGTAAAGGCCGGCGCTCATCGAGCCGGCCTTTTAAGGTCTCCCGATTGACCATCGGCCGCGCTTGCTGGTATCGCCCAAAGGTGAGGCGATGAGCGGCGACATCCAGACCCACTACCGAACGTGCAACATCTGCGAGGCCATGTGCGGTCTGACCATCGAGCATCGCGACGGCCGGGTCTTGTCGATCCGGGGCGACAAAGACGATCCGTTCAGCAAGGGTCATGTGTGCCCCAAAGCGGTTGCGCTGCAGGACTACTACACCGATGAAGACCGGCTGAAGACCCCGCTCAAGAAGACACCCGACGGCTGGGAAGACATCTCCTGGGAGCAGGCGTTCGCGGAAGTGGCTAGCCGTCTGCGAGGCGCGCAATCGGAGCACGGGCCAAACTCAGTCGCCGTCTATCTTGGCAACCCGAACGCGCACAATTTCGGCAACGCGATTTTGCTGCCCTTCTTCTTCAAAGCATTGGGAAGCCAGAGCCGCTTCAGCTCCGCGTCGGCGGACCAGCTGCCGCACCACGTGGCGGCGAATTTCATGTTGGGCGCCGGCATGTTGATTCCCGTTCCCGATATTGACCGCACCCAGTTTCTTTTGGTCATCGGTGCAAACCCGGTCGTGTCAAATGGCAGCATGATGACTGCTGCGGGCGTCGCGAAGCGAATCAAGAAGATCCAGGAGCGGGGCGGCAAGGTGGTGGTCGTCGACCCGCGGCGCACCGAGACCGCGCGTTCGGCGACCGAGCACTTCTTCATCCGTCCCGAACGAGACGCTCTGCTGCTCCTCGCGATGATCCACACCGTGTTCGAAAGGGGGCTCGTCGATCTCGGGCACTTGGCGCCGTTGATCGAGGGTCTGGAGGAGATCCAACGTGCGGTGAGGGACTTCGCACCCGAAGCGGTCGCCGAATCAACGGGCATTGCGGCACCGGACATCCGCAGGCTGGCCATCGACATGGCGTCGGCCGATTCTGCGGTCTGCTACAGCCGGATGGGCGCGTCGACGCAGTCGTTTGGGGGCTTGTGTCAGTGGCTGACCAATGTGCTCAATATCGTCACCGGCAACTTCGACCGGCCGGGCGGGGCGATGTTTCCGCAGCCTGCCTTTGACCTCTTACGGAACAAGCCGAAGGGCAAGCGCAGCTCGTACGGGCGGTTCCAATCGCGCGTCCGGGGGCTGCCCTACTACAACAGCGAGTTCCCTGTGTCGACGATGACCGAGGAGATCACCACGCCCGGCGAGGGGCAGATCAAAGCCTTGGTGACGATTGCCGGCAACCCGGTGCTGTCGAGCCCCGATGGCAATCGCCTCGCCAAGGCGCTCGAGCAGCTCGACTTCATGGTGTCGGTCGACATCTATCTCAACGAAACGACGAAATACGCAGACATCATCTTGCCTGCGACGACCGGCCTCGAAGTCGCCCACTACGATGTCTTCTTCAATGCCTTTGCGGTGAGCAACAACGCGAAGTACTCGCCGCCGCTGTTCGAGAAGTCGGATGACCAGCGCCACGATTGGGAAATCCTCAAAGCCTTGGCCTTGGCGCTGACGGGGGCCCCCGATGATGGTACCACGCCGGAAGACCTCCTCGACATGGGCCTCCGCCAAGGGCAGTACGGCGAGCAGGGGATGAGCCTCGAGCAGCTTCGGAAAAACCCCCATGGGATCCACCTAGGTCCGCTTCAAACCTGCCTCGAGGAGCGCTTGAAGACCGCGGACGGCAAGATTCAACTGGCGCCGCAACTGTATTTGGACGACCTGCCCCGCCTGCAACACACGATCGCGCAAGCGCCATCGGTTCAAGAAGAATACCCGTTTCAAATGATCGGTCGGCGGCTGCTCCGCAGCCACAATACGTGGACCCAGAACTCGCCGAGGCTGGTGAGGGGCAAAAACCCCTGCACGCTACAACTCAACTCCACCGACGCAGACGCCCTCGGCATCGCGAATGGGGAGGTCGTGTCGGTCCGTTCGCGAACGGGCGAGATTCACATCGAAGCCGAGGTGACCGACGATCTCTTGCCAGGTGTCGTCAGCATTCCGCAGGGCT
>CAMYMX010000694.1 GCA_947259605.1 uncultured Polyangiaceae bacterium
GGCCGGCGGCGTCGGCTCCTTGGTAGCTCGGTAGTACGAAACTCACGTCGATCGACATCAATCCCTCCGGTGACAGCTCGCGCGCTGAAACGCAGCAGCCGCCTCGTAGCTCGGGTTGATTTGCAGCGCTCGCTCGACGCTTGCACACGCCGCTTCGCGTTCCTCCATGTTCATCTGGGCCACCCCTAGATTGTACCAGGCGCGGAAGTGCATCTGTCCACTCTCTGCAAGCGCCCGCTCGAACGCACCCGCGGCTGCCTCGAATTTTCCGGTGTTCAGGTAGGCGACGCCCAGGTTGTTGAGGGCTCGCAGATTCGAGGGCTGAAGCGCGACGGCGCGTTCGAACAAGGCGATCGCCTCCGGCCATTGCCCGTCTGTGGCGTAGCTATGACCGAGCCGGTAGTTCGCCATCGAGCTCTGGGGCGCGGTCGCCACCGCGTGGCCGTACAATGTTCGATTGTCCTTCCAGGTGCCGACCTGCACAATCGTGACCACGAGACACATGGCCGTCCAGAGGATTCCGGCGGCGCCTAGAACCGGACCAAGCTTGTTGCTCTTGCGCGCGGTGGCGGTCAGCAGAGCGGAGAGCGCAACGGCGAATCCTCCGAGCGGGAGGTAGCTGTATCGATCGGCGACGACGCCCATCAGGACGACCACGATGACCGACGGCCCGAGCAGTACCAGCATCCACAATAGGCCGCTTGCAACGCTGCGCGACGTCTGAGACCAGCCTCCGCGAAGACGGGTCAAGACCCACGCAGTGAGCACGCCGAGCGCAAGCCAACCCGGGAGCACATAGCTCGCATCGTAGAGTCGCTCGGTGGAGAGATCGAATGGAAGCAGTGCGATTTGGAGATAGCGCAGAAACACGCCGGGCAGGGAGGCGAGGGCGAGCGCGCCGGTTCCACCTTCGGCGACGCCGCCGACCGCAAAACGAAGCGTGAGATAAGCCACGATCGCGGCGATCCATGTGGCGAGCACGGTGCGTTGCTCGCGAAGCTTGCCCCGGGCGAACGCGAGGCCAGCAAGAGCGATCGGCAGGCCCAGGTAGGCTTCCTTCGAAAGCAGCGAAGCCAAGAGGCAGGCCGTCCCCGCCAACAGCCAGAGCCCTCGTCGTCCCGTGCCGCGGGTCTGTTCGAATTGCAGGGCGGACGCCACGGCAAGCAAGCCAAAGAGCCCGGCAAGCAGATCACCGCGGCCCGAGACATAGGCGACGCTCTCGACTTGAAGAGGGTGCAGGGCAAAGACGGCGGTCGCGACCAGGGCGGGGCCTTCTGACATCAGCCAACGCGACGCCACGACGTAGAACGCCACAATTGCCAGGAGCCCGAGGATCAGATTATGCAGATGCATGCCTCGCGGGCTCATGCCGGAGAGCGCGATGTCCGATCGATACGAGAGGTAGAGGAGGGGCCGATAGCTGTCGTGCGCGGGCTTCATTCCGGACAGTTTTCGGAGCGCGGGGTCCAAGTGGTCGTGCTGGGTCGCGTCGAGGCCGTCGAGCAGCGGTCCGGCGTAGATCGGGTTGTCACGGATCGCTTCAACGTCGTCCCACACAAACTCGAACGTCACCGCCCGGGCGTAGATCGCTGCGAACACGAGCAAGATGGTGACCAGCCCCCAGCGTCCCCAAGCCCCTGTGTGACCGTCCGGTCCAACCCCCATCGAGGAGCACGATACTCCAGTCCTCCTCGATTGCGCGAAACCTGGGCAGTCCAGAAACGGCTAGGGTGACGGCAGCGCGTAGCGCCAGACGTCGTTGTCGACGAGAAGATAATTTTCCGGATCCGTGAAATCAAAGGTTTCGCGGTCCCCTCCGAATGTGTAGATGACATCCCCCACGGCAAGTCCTTCGAAGTCGTATTTCACCTCTTCGGGGTCGACGGCGTTCCAAGGCGCGTTACTCACCTGTTCCCAGCTCGCGCCGTCGGGGCTGACCCAAACATCCATGGGATTCTGAGGCAAGCCAAAGCCACCGAAACAGACGATGTTGTCGTAGATCACCGCGCACTGATGCCCCGGGCGTGGAGACCAACCGGCGGACGCAGTGACGAGCTCCCAATTCGCACCATCGCGCGAGCGCCAGACGTCGTTGAAGTAGGGGAGCTCGCAGTTCGGTTGAGGCTCGCACAAGAAGCCGTCCTCGCCTCCGAGAAGGACCATGTAACCGTCCTTGACCACGACGACCG
>CAMYMX010000695.1 GCA_947259605.1 uncultured Polyangiaceae bacterium
CGGAGTGGGCTCTTGGAGGGCGCGAACGTAGTACAGGAGGTCCCGGCCGAGCTCCGCATACGAAGAATCCTCGAACTCGACGACACAGAGCTCCGGCCCGTCTGGGCACGGAATCGTCTTCCAAGGATCCTCGATCAAGGTGGCGACCGGCTCGTCTTCGCTCTGTTGCCGCTGAATGCGAATCACCTCGATGCGGCTGATGCGACGGCGTCGGTCGCCAGGGTTGTAACACTCGCCCGCACAGATCCGTTCGATCCGCGCCTCGCCGAGCGACTGAATCACGTCGGGCGCGCATCCGGGTTTCTGCTCGAACGAACCCGCGGCGCGAATCTCGAATTTGGGGATTCCCGTGAACGGGAGCTCGCTTCCCATCGGCAGCGCGCCGCTGGGGCCATTCTTCAGATCAAACCAGAGCAAGATGCGGTCGCCCGAGGTGCCGTAGACGTTGCGGGTCTGCATGGCATCCCAGATCGCCTCGCGCGTCCGTTCAGTTGCGTGTACCGCCACGAGCCCGCCGGTGATGAAGAACGAAGCCTGCCGCTCCATCCACATCAGCTCGAAGGGCGGCCGCTCCATCAGCCCGTCGAGCGTGTACGAGACCGAGTCCGCCTCGGGCAGACCCCGATCGCCAAACATCGACGCGCGCCAGGACTCGCTCGGCGCGCCGCGCGCCTCGGTCATTTGACGTCGCGCGAACTCTTTGTACCCGGTGCCCGGACGCGCGGTGTGATTGTCACTCGACGCGATGAAGCCCATCGTTGCGTGCCGCGGCGCTTCCGGATCCTCGAAGTCGCCCTTCGCAAGCATGTACTGCACCGAACCGCCGGACCGGTATTGATAAGCGGGCAGGTAGCAATCGGTGCACTGGCCGCAGTTGTTCCAGTCCGGAACGTCCTCGCCAGGCAGCGTCACGTGGCCCTCAAGCGAGACCCGAAGGAAGTCCGCCCTCGCCTTCTCCACTTTCCGCTGACAGGCGTCCGAGCCTGGGTCCTCGCACCGCTCGCGGATGATCTCGCCGGCGCGCCAACAGCAGGGTTCGTAGCCTTCCGTCGGCTCGGGACAGGCCAGTCCGTCTTCGGTCACGATCGCCGAACGGAAGTCTCGGTATTCTTCGGAGTTGCCGTGTCCAGAGAAGACCTCCACGAGGCGTTGAAGGTTCGTGTCGTCGAGATCCGCGCGGAGCTGCTTGTCCCAGGTGTAGCCGAGCGGCGTATAGAAGCCCCAGGTCGTGCCGTGCGGAATCACCAAGGTGTCGAGGCCCCATTCATTGAGCTTCTGGAAAAGCACAGCGGGGTTCGCAGCCCGCTCGCGGCAACTCGCCGGGAGATCCTTGCTGTTCACGCCGTCAGGGCAGAACGGATACTGGGCGTTTTCGCGAATGTGTCGCGCGAAGTCGAGATATCCCTGCTGGTTTGGAAACGAGCGCGCCGGAATGGCGAGGAGCGGCCAAAGCGCGCTGAGCTTCGAAAACGCCCGCGTAGCGAGGCCCGGCGCCGAAATCGGGCGCGCCGGGAGCTCGTCGTCGCCGTCGTGCTTGAAGACGACGTTCTTGTGGCCGTAGTGGTCCGCGGGCGTGAGCGCGACCTGCGTCCACTCGTAGCCGGTGAAGGCAATGGTGTCGGGTTGCTCGCTCCCGGCGACCACCGAATTGCACTGACGGACGGAGTCCCGGGTCATCTGCCACGTTCGAGGATTGAGGGCCTCGGCGTGGTCGGTCAGCGCGTAGAAATCGAGCTGGGAGCAGAAACGGGCGAAATCACAAGCGTCGGCCGGCGGATGAACGCCCTCGCCTCCCATGAGCGGCAGGCCCCACATGAACGCATCCACCGACAGCGTCGTGTGAACGTGGAGGTCACCAAAGAGGATTCGATTGGTTTCGTTGGGCGCTGCCCGCTTCTGTCCGGCGACACGAGCGGCGACGTGCTCTGGTGCGAGCGGAACGCGCGCGATCTCGCCGTCGAGCTGCTCCTTGGCCCCTCCATAGATGAGCCAGAAAGCCAATACCGAGAGCACGAGGCCGAGAACGACCGTAAGACAACCCTTTCTCAACCAAGCCACGCGGGCGGAAGCATAGGGCGGGATGTTTGGCTGTCCAAGCAATCTCCGGGCCGGCCATTGCCCCGCGGGTTAAGGGCCAATCGGCGCGGGCAGCTCAGGCTTCAAGCGCGGGGTGAACCGAATCGT
>CAMYMX010000696.1 GCA_947259605.1 uncultured Polyangiaceae bacterium
TCTTCTTCACGGACTTCGCCGACGACTTCACCTTCACGCCGGTTTTGATCGGCTCGGTGCCAACCCACTTCACTCTGTACTCGAGCGTCGACTCCATGTTGCGCTGGTACTGGCGCTCGACGAGCTGCCGCAAGAGGCTCACGAAGCGGTCGCGCTCTTTGGGGGAGCGCTTGGCCCACTCTTTGTCGAGGGAGAGTTTGGCGAGTCGGTCGTAGTCGAGGAACTCGCCGAGGAGGATGGTGAGCTCTTCACCGCGCGCCGGAGTGTCGGGCTTTCGCAGAACCGCGCGCACCTTGTTGTGCTTGGTGCGAATGAATGCCTCGGCCTTCGCCGCTTCGGCGTCGGAAATCATGGTCTCGGATGAGCCAGTAGGTGTTCCCTCTGCGCTTGCGGGACCGGCAAGCGCGAAAGAGGCGATGAGCAAGCTCGTGATGATGGATAGTCGAGTCATATCTTTCCCGTAGACGAGCCTAGTGGCCGGTTTATTCCTCGCAGTCCACCGGCCGCCAGCCCTTTTCTGCAACGATCGGCATGTTCGTCGCTTTCTCGAGTCCGGCGATGGCGAGGTTGTACTCGGCGGTGGCCGTGAGGCGCTTCGCGCGCGCACCAAAGTAGGCGGTGATCGCGTCCACCAGCTCTCGGGCAGACGTCGTGCCGACCTCGTAGCCCTGTCCGGCCGAGACGTACCACTTGCGGGATTCTTTCTCCGAGCGCGACCAGCTCGCGACGCGCCGCTTGGCATCTTGAAGCTGCTCGTAGAGATCGGTCACTTCGAGCGCGATGCCGAGCTCCGCTTCTTCCGTCTTGCTCTTGAGCGATTCGATTTCCGCCTTCGCCGCTTTGACCCGCGCATTGGTCCCGCCAAAATCGAGCTTCCATCGTGCGACGAGGCCGGCAAAGGCGCCGGCAAAGTTGCCCCGGTCGATGATGAACGGGTTGTTGACGTCGGTGATGCCGGGCGTTCTTGCGAACGTCGCGCGCAGCGCGAGGATGATGTCGGGAAGGTAGCCCGCTCGCTGTACCACGAGGTTGGCGTCTCTTGCAGAACGCGCCGCCTCGAGCTGATGCACCTCCGGTCGACTCTCGATGGCGAGCTCGACCTGCTCGCTCAGCTCGACGACTTCGCTCTGCACGGTTTGGAGCGCGCACTCGGGTACGATCGCCGGTTTGATCCCCGAGAGAATCTCGAGTGCCGCACGGGCCGAGGCTTCTAGTCGAAGGGCTTCGGACTCCCGCGACTCGATTTCCGAAAGGGCCGAGACCAGACGAAAGTAGTCGTTTTGTTTGACCCGTGCGTCGTCGGCTTCGAGACGGGCGCGCAGCTTGTCGACCGCAGTTCGAAGCTTGTCTTTGCCCTCGGAGAGCATCGCCTGCAGGTCCAGCGAAAGCTGGGTGCCGAAGTACGCGCGTCGCACGTCGAAGACCACGCGCGAGAGCGTTCGGTCTCGCTCGTACTCGGCCGCGCCGATGCCTGCTCTCGCAGCCTTTTTCCCCGCGCGGTACTTGCCGAAGGTGTAGATCGGAATGCCGCCTTCGATGCCTAGCTCCCCACCGGGACCCCAGCGGTTCGCCCAGGGGATCTGGGGGTCGGGGCTGAACGTGGACGTGCCCCGAGCGCCGGGCGCCACGAAGAACCTCGCCTGCCCTTCGAACTGCATGAACGGCGAGAGCTTCGCCTCGCGCAATCGTGCCTGCGCGGCGTCGATGTCGGACGAGTTCGCCTTCAGACCCGGATAACGAAGGATCGCAGACTGCGCGAACTCATCGACGTGGCGGGCACGGGCAGGCAGCGGTGGATCGTCGATGGCAAGCGGCGCTTCGCTGGCAGGCACTGCCTGCGCATTCCCCTGCGCTACGACGCCAAGCATCGCCCACGCGGTCACTGCTAGCGCACAGAACCTAACCATGCGCTTTTTGTAGCTGGAAACGCGCGCTTCGGCCACGAATGGGCAGTTACTTCGGCTTCTTCGCGCCGCCGCCGCCCGATTTGGCCTGCTTGTTGTAGCGCTGAATCAACACGTCGGTGAGATCGAGATTCGAGGGCACCCAGACGACGCCACCTTCATTGGCTTCGATGATCATCGTGTAGCCGTCGGTCTGACCGATACGGCGAAGGATGGCCTGCATCTTCTCGAGGATCTTCTGTGTGAGCTCGCCCTCCTTGGTGGA
>CAMYMX010000697.1 GCA_947259605.1 uncultured Polyangiaceae bacterium
GAGATGCCAAGCTCCTCGGCGCCGCGCCGCGCCAGCTGCCAGAGCCGCTGGTTGCCGGGGGTGCGTTCCATGGGCGGCCGCCGCACCGAGCCTTCGATCGAGACCTCGGTTCCCGGAGTCTCGGCCACGATCGCGTGGATGGCCTTCTCGATGAGCTCGGCATCCTGCATGCTGGGAACCCGGACGTCGACCGAAGCCTTGCTCTCAGGGGCCACGACGTTCGCACTCAGGCCTCCGTCGATTGTACCAACGTTGACCGTGATTCCCTTTTCGACGTCGTTGAGCGCGAAGAGCTTTTGGATGACGAGCGAAAGCTCGAGGATTGCGCTGGCCCCCTTCCCCGGATCGAGCCCTGCGTGCGCGGCCTTCCCGCGAACGGTGATCGTGAAGCTACCGACTCCCTTGCGCGCGGTCTTGAGATCTCCGTTCGGGCCGAGAGAGGGCTCGAGCACGAAACAGCGGTCGGCGCTGCGTGCAAAGCGGATGATCACGCGCGTCGACTCGTGACTACCGATCTCTTCGTCGGAGTTGATGCAGAACACGGGCGTCACGGGCAAGCTTTCGATGCCCGCCGCGGCAAGCGCTTCGATTGCGAACAGCCCCTGAGCGAGCCCTGCCTTCATGTCGTAGGAGCCCGGTCCCCAAAAGGTGCCGTCCTCGGTCCTTGCCGGCATCGTTTCTAGGGTTCCAAGTGGCCAGACGGTATCGCAGTGGCCGAGCAGCAGCTGGTGCGGACGATGGCGTGGACGTTCCTTGGGCATCGCCACGAGCACCCCGCCGCTCTGTTTGCCCGCGAGAATGAAAGGTCGGAAACGCCGCTCGGAAAACGCATTCGACAGGACGCCCATCACATGCACCAGGGACTCTCGGTCTCCAGAGGGCGACTCGCAGAGGACCAATCGCTCGAGAAGCTCGGCCATCGCGTCGCGATGGCGATCGAGGTAGTCGAGGATTCGCTTGGGAAGGTCCTGGGACACGGTCAAGGCCTCAGCGCCTGAACCCAACGTGGTACGGGAAGGCATTGGTTTGAACGATCTCGGCGAATCGTCCGGGGTGCAGATACGCAAGCATGGGCGAATGGGCGATCATCTCCTGTGCGTCGCGGTCCGAGTCTCGCAACGCGTCCTCGGCGGCTGCGGCCGCGACGATTCGGCCGATGATGAGGCTGTTTTCGCCAAGGTCGTCGACGACGCGGTCGAGCTCGCATTCGAAGTGCAGGTACGCATTGTCCAAGAGGACACCGTCGACCTTCGTCGCCGAGATCGTCGGGATGGCCTGCAGCGCGTACTTCTGGTCGTCGTCGGACCGCGGGGCAGCCGCGAGGCTCGTCAGCAAAATTTGATCCGGCCTCGGGAAGCTCACGGTGAAGCAGCCCTCTCGCATGGCGTTCGCGTAAGTCGCATGGGACGGCGTACAGACGAAGCCGTAGTGGTCTTGCCAACTCATCGGAATCGCCAGGTGCTTTGGAGCCAAGTCGTACGTGCCGTCTGGCTCGCGCGTCCCGACGATGGTGAGCGGAGCGACCATGTAGACCTGCTCCCAAACCGCGTGCTCGAGCTCGAGTGGAATCATAGCTCGCCTAGCATACCGAATCCGGTGGACGCCGCGAGACGAATGCGCACCTAGGCGGGCGCAGGTTTGTGCGGGGCCGGCGCTCTGTCGCGCAACGTTTGCGCCTGGTGTTTCAGCACCTGGCCGAGAACGTTGCCTTTGAGCACCGCGGACGTGCAGATGAAGCCACCCATCATCGCGCCCACGACGCCGGCCGAAACGACGTCGGCTCCGCTGAGGTAGAGGCCCTTGATCGGAGTCTGAGGCCGAAGCCATCGCTGCGCGTATCGACCTGCGTCATGCGATAGACCGTAAATCGCCCCCTCGGGGTGAGCGGCGAAATTCCTCGTCGAGAGCGGCGTCGAGAGCTCGGCAACCTCGACTCGACCCCGCGTCGCAGGGGCGTGCTTGTAGATGGTGTCGAGCAGGCGCTCCGATAGGCTTGCTTTGAGCTCGTCGTACTCCGCGCCGCGCTTCTTCCACGATGTGTTCTCCCAGCGCCGGAACGAATCGTAGGAGCCCAGGGTGATGGCCTCGATGGTCGAGCGCCCTGGGTACCGCCGTTTGAAATCCGGGTCCTTGGCCGAGGGAAACGACAGGTAGACGACGGGGA
>CAMYMX010000698.1 GCA_947259605.1 uncultured Polyangiaceae bacterium
AACGGAAGCCGATCGCCGCGCCGCTCCAGCTCCTGCACCAGTTGGCCCACGCCGACGTCTCTGCCCATCGCTACCCCTCAATCCCGCTCAGGCGGGCGCACACAAACCCCATGGTCGAGCAGGTACTCCTTGACCTCGGCCACAGTGTAATGACCGTCGTGAAAGATAGAAGCCGCAAGCGCCGCATCCGCTCCTCCGGCCGCAAGGCCTTCATGCACGTGCCCGAGGGTCCCCACGCCCCCCGAAGCTACAACCGGAATCGAGATTGCGTCCACAACTGCCCGAGTTAACAGCAAATCGTAGCCGTCCTGAGTCCCGTCTCGGTCCATGCTGGTTAGGAGGATTTCGCCAGCGCCGTAGTCGGCCATCTGCCGGGCCCAGGCGATCGCATCGAGCCCGGTATCCCGCCTTCCTCCGTGCGTATAGACGGTCCACTTCTCGGCGGCGCCCGGAACGCGCTTTGCATCGATTGCGACCACGATCGCCTGCGCGCCGTACGCCTCGGCCATTTCTCTGATGAACTCCGGGTTCGAAACAGCGGCGCTGTTGATCGAGACCTTGTCGGCGCCGGCATGGAGGAGCTCACTCACGTCACGTCGCTCTCGTACGCCCCCGCCAACGGTAAGCGGGACCGCAACGGTCGACGCCGTCCGGTCGACCAGGTCGAAGAGGGTTCGGCGGTTCTCGTGCGATGCCGTGATGTCGAGGAATGTGATCTCATCGGCCCCGCCGGCGCTATACCGCTGCGCCGACTCGACGGGATCCCCCGCATCCCGAAGTCCGACGAAGTTGATTCCCTTGACGACGCGCCCGTCTTTGACGTCGAGACAGGGGATGATTCGCTTCGCCAGCATCAGGCCTCCGCCAGCGCCGCGAAGGCTTCGGAAAGGGTGAAGGCGCCCGAGTAGAGCGCGCGCCCGCAAACCGAAGAGCGAACGCCTGCCGCACTGAGCGCGCGCAGATCGTCGAGCGAGCCAATTCCGCCCGAGGCGATCACGGTCGTCTCGACCTGGGACTGCAAGCCGGCGATGCCTTCGACGTCGGGCCCCTCGCGCGTGCCGTCTTTGTGAATGTTGGTGAATAAGATGGCGCCGATATTCCATCGATCGACTTCTTGGGCGAGCTCGGTGACATCTCGCGCACTTTGCTCCTGCCAGCCTTCGACTGCGAGCTTCCCGTTGCGTGCATCGAGCGCCATCACGATACCTCTCGGATAGCGGTCGCAGATCGCCCGCGCGACGTCGGGCTCCTTCACGACGACAGTGCCGAGCACCACGCGAGCTGCGCCAGCGTCCATCCATTGCGCCGCAACATCTTCGTTGCGAACACCCCCGCCGATTTGAACCTGGAGCTTGGTCTCACGAAGGATGCCCTGGATGATTGCGACGTGCGCGGGCTGACCTCGGCGCGCGCCTTCGAGGTCGACGACGTGAAGCCGCTGCGCGCCCTGATCCTCGAATCGCTTCGCCATGGCGACCGGGTCGTCGTCGTAGACGGTAACCTGGTCGTACTTGCCCTGGTGCAGCCGTACGACCTTGCCGTCGAGCAGATCGATCGCTGGAATCAACTCCACGCTACATCTCCGAGGAAGTGTCCGATCAGACGGGCACCGGCATGCTGGCTCTTTTCCGGGTGGAACTGGCATGCCAGGACGTTGTCCCGAGCGATGGCCGAACAGAACGGCCCACCGTAGTCGGTCGTCGCGACCACGAGGCTTTCGTCGGCCGGAACGCAGTAGTAGCTGTGAACGAAATAGTACCATTCGTCGTTCTCGAAGACCGGGTGTCGGCTTTCGATCTGGTTCCATCCAATGTGCGGCACCTTGAGCTTGCGACCCTCCGCATCGCGCAAGTCGGTCCCGAAGCGCTTCACGGCTCCCCGGAAGATACCGAGCCCTTTTTCGTCCGGCGCCTCTTCGCTTTCGTCGAACAAGGCCTGCATCCCGAGGCAAATACCGAGGTAAGGGCGACCGCTGGCGATCCAAGCGCGCACCGCCTCGCCGACCTCTCCTGCCAGCGCATGCGCGCACTCCCGGAAAGCGCCCTGCCCCGGCATCACGAGGCGATCGGCTCGCAGGAGGACATCTGGATCCGCGCTCAGCTCGGCGGCCGCGCCGGCACGCTCGAACGCCTTGGCGACGCTGTGCAAGTTACCGAGTCCAA
>CAMYMX010000699.1 GCA_947259605.1 uncultured Polyangiaceae bacterium
GGACTTGAGGGCGGGGACCAGGCAAGCCTCGCCTCGGCGCGCGCGCCAATCCGTGGTGGTTGCTGTCTTGCGGATTGTCACTTGCGACGTCGACTCCGCCCCATATCGCGGGTTTTTCCGAGCCCCTCCATTCATATCCATGTGGGTAGAAGAGCGGCCCGGGAACACCCCCCAACAAGACAGCAGGCGGCAGCGCGAGCCCGAAGGGCGAAGCCCGGCGCGAACGCGCCGGCAAGGCAAAGCGCAGCGAATGCCGCGCCAGGGAGGATTACGGGTGGGGGTGGGCGGGCGGTGTAACAAAGACTGACCAGCTCCCAATTCCCGCAACGACCCCCCACCACACCCGCGGCAGCGCGAGCCCGCAGGGCCAAGCCCGGCGCGACGCGCTTCACACACCGCCGCTCAGAGCAGCATGTTGAGCGGGGATTCCGCGATCCGCTTGAACGCCGCCATGAACTTTGCGCCGGTGGCGCCGTCGATGAGTCGGTGGTCGCAGCTCATCGTGAAGCGCATTCGACGGCCCGGTACGATGGCGCCGTCCTCGACGACCGGCTCGTGGCGAATCGTGCCAACGGCAAGGATCGCACCTTCGGGTGGGTTGATGACTGCCGTAAACGCTTCGATCCCGAACATGCCGAGATTCGAAATCGAAAAGGTTCCGTTGCTCATATCTTCAGGCTGAAGCTTCTTGTCTCTGGCGCGCCCAGCCAGATCGCGAACTTCCTCGGCGATCTGTGCAACGCCTTTTCGGTCCGCATCCCGCAAAACCGGAGTCATCAGGCCGTCCTCGACGGCCACCGCGATCGAAATGTCGACGACCTGATGGTAGTGAATCTCTTTCCCGAGCCACGAAGCATTGACCTCGGGAACCCGGCGCAGGGCCACGGCGGCGGCCTTGATGATCAAGTCGTTGAGCGAAACCTTCTTGCCTGCCGCTTCGAGCTCGGCGTTCATGGCTTTCCGGGCGTCGGCGAGCGGTCCGATGTCGACGTCGATCGTCAGGTAGTAGTGCGGGGTCGTCTGCGTGGATTCAGTGAGTCGTCGGGCAATCGTCCGCCGCATGCTGCTGGCTTTCACGACCCGAGGGGGCAGGCGCTCGGCAGTGGTGGAAAACGAAATCGACGCCCCCTCTTCGAAGGAATCGATGTCGCGCTTGACGATCCGTCCACGAGGCCCGCTCCCCTGCACATCCCGGAGATCGATGCTGCGCTCCCGCGCCAAACGGCGAACGAGGGGAGAGGAGAGAACCCGACCGCCACTCGGAACCTCGGTCGCACCCTCGGACTCGGTCCCGGAATCGGTCCCGGATCCGGCCCCGGACCCTGGCGCTGACTCTGGCGCTGACTCTGCCGCTGGCACTGACACTGGCTCTGGCGCTGACACTGGCTCTGCCGCTGGCTCTGCCGCTGACTCTGCCGCTGACTCTGCCGCTGACTCCACCTCTGCCATCAGTCCGCTGATGTCCTCCCCGGCTTTTCCAATGATCGCCACTGGCACATCCGGCTCCAGCGTCTCGCCCTCCGGCACCAGGATTTTCAGCAAGACGCCGCGGTCGAAGGATCGAAACTCCATGGTGGCCTTGTCGGTTTCGACCTCGGCTAGAAGATCATCGACTTCGACTTGGTCGCCCTCTTTCTTGATCCAGGCGACCAAGGTTCCTTCTTCCATGGTTGGCGAAAGCTTGGGGAGTCCGATGATCTTGGCCATTGCTTAGCTCGCGTAAGCGACGCGTTTCACAGCGTCGATCACCCGCTCCTCGGTTGGAAGAACCTTGTCCTCTAGATTCAGCGCATAAGGCATCGGCACGTCGAGACCGGTCACCCGTTCGAGCGGGGCGTCCAGATAGTCGAAAGCTTCCCGCTGCAGCCGGTCGACGATCTCCGCGCCGGGACCGCCGTAGGGCCAGTGCTCGTGTACCACGACGCAGCGATTGGTTTTCTTTACGCTCTCGACCATCAAGCGGGTATCGAGCGGCCGAAGGGTGCGCGGGTCGACGACCTCGCAATCGATGCCTTCGCCGGAAAGCTTCTCCGCCGCGGCCAAAACCGTGTAGTAGGGTCGACCCCAGGTGACGATGGTGCAGTCTGCTCCGGGCCGCACCAAGCGACTCTCCCCAATCGGGATGAGCTCCTCCACGCCTTCGTCCGGCA
This sequence comes from uncultured Polyangiaceae bacterium, assembly GCA_947259605.1. Taxonomy (GTDB): domain Bacteria; phylum Myxococcota_A; class Polyangia; order Polyangiales; family Houyiibacteriaceae; genus SG8-38. The sequence goes on from CAMYMX010000699.1 coordinate 2,151, forward strand.
CCTCGCCCT
>CAMYMX010000700.1 GCA_947259605.1 uncultured Polyangiaceae bacterium
GACGCCCCCGATTCCAAGGTAGCGAATTTAGCGAACCAAACCCAGAAACGCCGCTTCAGTAGTCCTCGCCGGCGTCACCGACATCGAAACCGAGGGGCACGGAGGCGTAGCCCACGCAGGCATGTCGCCCGCGCGCACGCGGCTACACGTTATCATCCACGAGGATTGCGACGGCAAGCGACGTGAACGCGAGGTGGAGTCGGAGGCGAGCGGCCCTGCCTTGGGGCTCATCGGCTGAAACCAAAACCGAGTTGTCGCATGAGACCGAGACTCGCTAGCCTGTTCTACAAGGCCGATTGTGCCGACGGGGGAGGGCGAGCATGCACGGAAGCTGCGTCAGCGAAGACTTCGGCAAGACGAAAGCCCTCGTCCGCAACGAGGGAGAGCAACGCCCGATGACATCAACGAATCTAGGCGAACGAGAGGGCGGCCTGTGGCACGAAACGTACGAGGAAACTCGCTAGACTAGCCCAAGCGCCCGCCGCATTCGCTCGCCTCGGTCCACGAACCACGCCACGTAGTCGTCGTGCTCGTCTTCCCGGGAAATGTGGCCATCGCGATACTCGGCGATGCGGACCGCGCGTCGTTCTTCGCCTGGGTCTTCGAACTCCAGCTCTCCGCCGTAGGCGCGCTCGAGTGCCTCTCGCTCAGCTAGGAGCGCGTGAAGCAGGTCGAGGTTGGCTTCGCGGCTTCCTCGGTTGATGTAGAGCTCGTGTCGCAGCATGCGGTTGCGGGCAAACGAGGCGGTGAGCGAAGTGCCTTTGAGGGGCGACGGCGTCGTGAAGTAGCTGCGCGGCTCGGGGCTCCGTCCTGCGGCCCAGTCGAGGCCGCGGCCTTCGAGCTCCCGCATGTACTTTCTCCAGAAGCGGACGTAGAGCGACGTGCGGAGCTCGGATCGCGACTCGCGAGCTGTAGTCTCGAGCGCGAAGGTCGCCTCGTCGCTTTCACTCCGTGACTCCAACCGGAGCTTCCTCGCGACCGAGAGCAGCGTCGCGCGGTCCTCCGAAGACAGTTCGGGAAGAAGCGCGTCGATCTCGGCGGCCGTACCCGATGCGGACAAATCGGAAGAGCTCAGGTCCAACGCCGGCGGCTCGCTCCCCGGCGTCCGAGCGAACGAGGCCTCCGGGCTGCTGAACCTGTCGCTACGGCTGGTCGATTCCGCGGACCGGCTCGACGATTCGGAGAGCACCATGTCGTTCGCGCGCGCGAGGAGGTCGGCCGGTGAGAGCTCGAGGGCCACGGCCAGCATGGTGAGCACCGACTCGGACGGAAGCTTCTGGCCCGACTCGATGGACGACAAGTACGAGTAGGAGATCCGCGCCCGCTCCGCGAGCTCCTTGCGGGCCAAACCGAGCTCGGCCCTGCGCTGCCGGACGACGGCCCCGTAGGCGGCGAGGAACTCAGGGTCAGAGCGCGACCTTCGTACGGACATGAGATCAGTCTAACACAAATTACTCCTTGCAGAGTTACTCTGCGTAGAGTAACTTGGATCGAATGCCCCAAAACGAAAGGAACCCCATGGACCACGACACCGCGCTAATTACCTTCATTCTCGACGAATCAGGCTCGATGGGCTCCATCGAGCGAGCCGCCCGCAATGGCTTCAACGCCTACCGGGAGGAGCAAATCGCCCACGGCGGCGAGACCTGGTGGACCCTCACGACCTTCAACCAGAAGGTGCACACGCGGTATTCCGCACTGCCCGGGCGTCGGGTCCCGAAGCTCGGCGCCGACTACTCGCCGTCCGGATGCACGGCCCTCTACGACGCGATCGGCGCGTCCATCATGAAGACCCGAGCGCACCTCTCGAAGCTCGGCCCCGATCGTCCCGCCGACGTCATCGTGGTCATCCTCACCGACGGCATGGAGAACGCCTCTCGCGAGTGGACCCCCGAGCAGGTCTTCGAGCTCATCACCGAGTCCGAAGCCGCCGGCTGGCAATTCATCTTCCTCGGCGCCAACCAAGACAGCTGGGAAGTCTCCCAACGGATGGGCATTCGCAGAGGCGTGGTCGTCGACTGGAGCCCGGATGCAAGGTCCCACCACCTAGCGATGCAAGAAGCGAGCATCGCGTCGTCGGACTACCGAGCCCACGGGGTGTCACGGTCACAATACAGAGACCGCCGGAGGTCGTAGGGGTAGTGCGCGG
>CAMYMX010000701.1 GCA_947259605.1 uncultured Polyangiaceae bacterium
TTAAGCAGATCAGCCGAGTGACGTCTTCTTCGCTGAATTGCCGAGTTCCGCCCTCGCTCCGGGCCGGCTCGATCGCGCCGTAGCGACGCTCCCAGGCACGAATGGTGTCCGGGTTCAGGCCCGTGAGCGCCACCACCGAGCGAATCGGTAACATCCCAGGTTTGGCCACGTCCGACAGAACAACCTGTACATGCACAGAAAATCGCGAAACCGCAAGCCCTGTAGATCTCTCGAAACCCCCTGATTGACCCGCCTGAGCGCAGGGATCGAGCAGCGAGTTTCCTTGACGGTCCAGGTTTGCACACCAGAAATTTAGACGTAGGGGGAGGCCGCCTTCATGAGAGAGAATGAAAGTCCTCCTCTTCCTCCTCCCCTTTACGAACGCGCTTCGGGCTGCCCTTGGACAAGGCACCCCGGAACACAGCCCAGACCCCGAACGTCGACGACTGCACCGCGAACCGACTGCGCGGCACGAAACCCGTGTACGCGGGCGGCTCGGCCACATATCGGCCGCCGCGGCCGCGGTCTACGCCCGACTTGTCCGTCTCGGCCAGAGGCGGTTGCCATGCATCGGCGAACACGCCAAGCGCGCGAGGCGGCGTCTTGACCGCGATGGGGCCGCCTTTCAGGCTGATTCACGCGAGCGCGGAAGTGGTTTCGGTGTCCCCGTTGAGGAACAGCGACTTCGAGTCCAGAAGCGACTCGGTGAGCAACACCGTGTAGTTCGGCAGCATGCCCGCGTCCTCTATACCGTCGCGGATCGCCATCATCGACGCGCCTGGGATGGTTTGCAGCTAGGCTCGAACCCCGCGCAGGAAGTCGAGGTGGTCGTAGACCGTCTCCACCGTCTTTGCACCCGGGAGTCCGTCAAAGAACCGGAGCGTGCCGATCCGGGTCCGGGCCTCGGTTGGAGTTAGAATGGACGGCGGGGTGGGCGCGTAGGTTTCAAGCTCGCTTTGCTCGGGCGCCTGTGCCGCAGCGCAGCCAAGCATCGCACAAACCAGCATCCAAGCCGTGGGCCTCATGGATTCTCGGGGCGGTCTAGCTCATGGATTCTCTGCTTCAACGAGTCGCGGAGCTGGGGTCTCCGGCGACCCGCACGAAGTACTCCCCCAGCGCGGCAAGAAGGAAGCTATGCCCTGGTGCAGCCAAGGCCGGCCGCCAGGGAAACAGATCGCGACGGCGCCGTGGGTGAGCTCGTGGACGAACTCCATCGGAACGTTGCCCCGCTCGAGGGCGCATGGGAGCTCGTTCTCTGCGATCGCCGTACGCACGCGCTGATATTCCTTCGCGAGCCGGACGGCTTTTTCTCTGCCAACGTCGGTCCGGCCACTCTAAGGGGCACGGCCGCTCGGCTTTTCGCCCAGTCGCCTGTTTTGTCGACGTATTGTCCGTTTATTGTCGGTTCCTTGCGAAGCTAGGAATCCAGATTATAGGATGGCCTAATTCGAAAAAATGGCTCTGGGTCATTGACCCGTTGTCAGATAATAGTATACCTAGACAAGACCTAGACATGACTTAGACGGGTCGGAGGAGGATTTATGGGAAAAAACAGAAGTTTTTGGGTGGGGATCGTCGCAGCAGCTGCTCTGGCAGTGATGGGCTGCTCAGATGACGAGAATGGCGTAGCCGGGAGCGGCGGAAGCGGCGGCACAGGTGGCACGCCTGCTACCGGTAACGTGACCGCAGTGCATCTCGCGCCAGAAGTCCCGTCCGAAATGGATACGTCGGTGGCGCTCTTCGTCAACGGAGCAGAGCAGACCGAGCTCGGGACTTTGGAATACTCGCAGAGCACCGGCAAGATCGAGCTTCCCGTCGGCACCTATGAGAGCATCGGCGTCGGCGTGCCCGGGGCGTCCGACCCAGTCGTAACCGTCGGACCCGTCGTCCTCATGGAAGATGATGACCTTGTGGTCGTGGCCTACCGCACCGGTGACGAGACGCTCGTCGACCTCTTCGTGTTCGCGAACAGCACCGCTGACCTCACGATGGGCGAGGGCCGCGTATTCGTCGGTCACGGCGCAGACGAACCAGCGCTCAACCCGGTCAACGTTGTGACGACCGACGCGTTGGAACCCACCGCGTGCACCCCTCTCATCTCCGGCTTCCAGTTTGGAACAATCAAGCCGGACCTGGCCGACGG
>CAMYMX010000702.1 GCA_947259605.1 uncultured Polyangiaceae bacterium
GATCGATCGATGCCCGCGCCGGAAGTACCACGGGCTTCTCACGGTCCGCGAGCCGGGGGTCGGCGAGCCGCTGAACATGGTCGCCGAGGTCGAGGAGTGGGTCGAAATCGGCGATGAAAGGTTCGCCCTGCACAGCTACAACTGGGGCAACGCGGTCGAGCCGAAAGGTGTCGACTACCTGAGCCGCTTCGAGCCATTGCCCCGTTGGACCTACGAGTTTGGCGGGGTCACGTTCACCCGCGAGCTCTGGCTCGAAGACGACGCCGACGCGGTCTGGATTCGGTACACGATCGAAGGGCTCACAGAGCCGGCCGACCTGCGGCTTCGTCCGTTGATTCGTTGTCGGCCGATCCACGAGCTGACCGTTGCCAATCCGTTCATGAACGGGGAGCTCGACATCGAAGACGGCAAATCGCTTCGCGTGGTTATGTACCCTTATCAGAACATACCGGCCCTAATCGCGAGCCTGCATGGCGCCGCCGGCGTATTCCGCGCGGACGGGCACTGGTACGAAGGCGTTCACTATGAATGGGAGCGCGAGCGCGGTTACGACGATGCCGAGGACCTCTTTACGCCCGGCGAGTTCTGCCTCGAGGTCGCGCATGACGGTGCGTTCTGCGTTCGGCTCGGAACGACCCCGGCGGCCAGCCACGAGCCCCAGGTGCTCAGCTCGGTGCTGGGCTCACGTCGCTCGTTCCTTCAAGAGCTCGACGACGCGGCCGAAGCGTACCTCGTCGAGCTTTCGGGCGGTCGAACCGGAATCATCGCGGGCTATCCCTGGTTCGGAGAATGGGGGCGGGATTCTTTGATCGCCCTGCCCGGCCTCTGCCTCGCCCGCAACGAGGTCGACAAGGCGCTTGCCATCCTCGAGTCACTCGCAGCTCGCCTCGTGAACGGACTGGTGCCCAACATCCCGCAGAGCGGTGACGTGCCGCCGAACGCCGAGTCGATCGACGCCTCGCTTCTCTTCATCCGGGCGACGGCCCTCACGGCCAAGCGCACGCGGAGCCGGCGCATTACGGCCCTCCAAGAGGTCTGCCTCGACCTGATCGAGCAAATCGGCGAGGGCGCAGATCCCCGCGTTCACGTCGACGCGCAGGGCTTTCTCTTCGTCGATCGCGGGCCCTGGGCGCTCACCTGGATGGATGCCCTCTTGGATGGCTGGCCAGTGACCCCTCGTCAGGGCTACGCCGTCGACCTGAACGCCCTCTGGCTTTCCGGGCTCACGACCGCGCTTCGATGGGCGAAAAAACTGCGTCCGGCGTTCTCGGAAAAATGGGGCGAAACCGCAAAGAAACTGTCCGATCATTTCGAGGAAAAATTCTGGCTTCAAGATGAGGGCTTCTTGACTGACACACACGATGGAAACCGGCCGGACCGACAGCTGCGGCCCAATCAGCTCTGGGCGCTCTCTCTGCCCGGCATCCCGATCGACAAGGCCCACAGGAAGCGGGCGCTCGCTGCGGTGCGCGAAAAGCTGCTCACCCCGGTGGGCCTGCGGACGCTCTCGCCCGACGACCCCGGCTATCAGCCATTTTACCGCGGGGGGCAGTCAGAGCGGGACCGGGCCTACCATCAGGGAACCGTCTGGCCCTGGCTTCTCGGCGTCTACGCCGATGCGGTCGAGGCGATCGAAGGTCCCCAGGCGGCCGCCGAAGAGATGATCCCGGTGCTCGCAGCGCTTTCGGCGCACGTTCGGACCGAAGGCTGCATCGGACAAATCAGCGAGGTCTTCGATGGAGACGCGCCCCACCGACCCGGCGGCGCGCCCGCACAGGCCTGGAGTGTGGCGGAGGTGTTGCGAATCGCTAAGATGGCGAGTCCATGAAGATCTTGATGCTAGGCTGGGAGTATCCTCCCCACATTAGCGGCGGGCTCGGAACCGCGTGTGAAGGGCTGACGACTGCGCTCGCGAGACGGGGCATCGAGATCGACTTCCTCGTACCGAGGCTCTACGGCGAGGAAGATGCACCGCACATGCAGATCTTGGGCGCGGCGTCCGCGGACTCGATGGCGGAGGGTCAAACTCCCGCACCTGCTCCAGCGCAGGGCCCTTTCGTGTCGCACGACGGTCCGCTCAACCGATTGATCGCTGCAGAGCCCGCGCTCGCTACCGACCCGATCTTCACCGCCGCGGCGAA
>CAMYMX010000703.1 GCA_947259605.1 uncultured Polyangiaceae bacterium
CCGTCAGCTCGAGCGGCACGTTGCGCACAAAGATCGGCTCTCTTCGATCGGCACCTTGGCCTCGGGCGTAGCCCACGAGGTCGGCAACCCGCTGACGGGGATCTTGATGGTTGCAAAGAACCTTGCAACCGACCCTGGCGCGCCCGACGCCGCGGAGCGACTCGGAATCATCGTGGACGAAGCGCAGCGTATTCACGGGATCGTGCAGAGCCTGCTCACCTTCAGCCGGCGGGATGAAACCCCAGTCGAGCTGCAGGCGATCCCGGTAGCGCGTGTGGTTCGCAACGCCGCCGAGCTCGCGAAGCTCGAGATCGAGGGCTGTCGAATCGACCTCGATCTCTCTGTGGATGCACCTGCCCTGGCAAGCCCTGATGGGTTAACTCAGGTCCTCGTGAACCTGCTAAACAATGCGAGGCAAGCCTGCTCATCGGGCGCAACCGTTTACGTGCGGACGCGCGTCGAGAACGGCTCGGTCCTCATCGACGTCGACGACGAGGGCCCAGGCATCCCCGAAGAGCTTGCAGCTCGCGTATTTGAGCCTTTTTTCACGACGAAGGCGGACGGCCAGGGCACCGGGCTCGGCCTTTCGGTGTCTCGGCAGATTGTGGAGCGCTTTGGGGGCTCGATCCGCTACGAGCCGCGCCGATCTGGCGGAAGCCGCTTCACAATCACCCTCCAAGCCTATGAAAACTGAGGGATTGAAGGACGCTACACTCCTTTGGTACTAATCATCGGTGGCGAAGATCCTTTTGGTGGAGGATGAGCGGGTCATCCGCGCGGAGATCGAGCGCATTCTCAAGCGGGATGGGCACGAGCTCATCGCTGTCGCGAGTGTTGCAGCAGCCGAAAAAGAGCGCCCCGAGTGCTTCGACTTGGTGATCACCGATGTGAGGCTGGCCGGTGAGGCGGGTGACGTCTTGCTCGAGCGCGTTGGTCAGGTCCCCGTCATCGTGATGACGGCGTACGGTTCGGTGAGCGCCGCGGTGGACGCGATGAAACGGGGCGCGGCCGACTATCTCTCGAAGCCCTTCGAGCCAGAAGAGTTGAGCGCTGCCGTCGAGCGGGTCCTCCGGCATCGCGCCACGATGGCCTTGGGCGACGAAGGCTCCAATACGGATCCGTACGACATCGTCGCAACCCAATCGAGCCCCATGCAGGAAACCCTGCGTTGGGCGCGCAAAGTCGCGCCGACCGAAGCAAGCGTGTTGATCCTCGGCGAGTCGGGCACCGGCAAAGAGCTGATCGCGCGCGCGGTGCACAACCAGAGCGCCCGCACCGGTGCATTCGTTCCGGTGAACTGCGCGTCGATTCCAGAAACGCTGCTCGAGTCGGAGCTGTTCGGACACGAGAAGGGCGCCTTCACGGGCGCTCTGAGCCGGCAGGAAGGTCTCGTGCATGCGGCCAATGGTGGGACGCTATTCCTCGATGAAATTGGTGAGCTCTCCCAGGCCGCCCAGGCGCGCTTGCTTCGAATACTTCAACAGCGCGAGGTTCGTCGCGTCGGTGCTCGCAAGGCCGAGTCCGTCGACATCCGGCTCGTGGCGGCGACCCACCGGAACCTTCCAATGCTCATAGAACAGGGCGAATTCCGTGCCGATCTGTATTTTCGCCTCAAGGTGGTGGAGATCGAGCTCCCGCCGCTTTGCGAACGCGGCGACGATATCCCCGCGCTTGCCGAGGTGTTCATCGCGCGGGCCACGACGAAGCTCGGTCGCCAACCGCTCGAGCTCGAACGGGGCGCGATTGCTGCAATGCGAGAGCACAAATGGCCGGGAAACGTGCGTGAGCTTCAGCACGCAGTCGAACGCGCAGTGATTCTTCACGAGTCGGGGCCGATCACCGCGGAGCTGCTCGGGCTACCTTCGTCGCGTCCGTCCGATCGCATCGCAGGGGACGTCAATGGAGACGTCAGCGACGACGACGCGTCGCTGGAAGGCTACCTCAGACGATTCGTCCTATCGAATCAAGACGAGCTGAGCGAAACAGAGCTGGCGAAGCGTCTTGGCATCAGTCGCAAGACCCTCTGGGAACGCCGACAGCGCATGGGCATTCCCCGGCGCGAGTCCAGACCACCCGAACAGTGAACGCCCGTTTCCAAAGCGTTTCGATCTGTAGCGCACTGCTACGAATCGTAAC
>CAMYMX010000704.1 GCA_947259605.1 uncultured Polyangiaceae bacterium
GATTGTGCATCGGCAGCTTGATGATGCCGAGCAAGCCGAAGAGCGTCGCGAAGCCGCACAAAAGAATCCCGAGCTCGAACATGATCGGCACCATCGATGGGAACGCGCCTGGCGGCTTGCCGCCGACGATGAGTGGATAGCCGGCGCCGATGTTCAACAGGTTGAAGTCGAAAGCATTGGTGTACTGCATCAACGCCACCGCGGTTGCGACGCCGAGCATCCCGAAGATGAACGAAAGCACCCCGATTCGCGTGGGCTTGAGCCCCATGGCCTCATCCATGCCGTGCATGGCGTACGGGGTGTGGCAGTCCCAGTTCTTGTAGCCGGCGTCTCGCACCTTCATCGCCGCCTGCGCGATGGCATTCGGCGTCTCGTATTCGGCCAGGTAAAGGGCGGGCTTTTTTGTTGCGTTAGCCATGATTCGCGTTACTCCGCGGGCACCGGCGCGCCGACTGCGTCCGGTGCCTCGTCATGTGCCTGTATGGCGTGCATGTCAGGATGCGCGCCCGGTAGGTTTCCTTTGACCTCCGCGATGGCGATCATCGGAATCCAGCGAACGAAGAGAAGGAACAGCGTGAAGAACAACCCGAACGTTCCGAGATAAGTCAGGATGTCGATCGCCGTCGGATGGAACATGCCCCAGGAAGACGGCAGGAAGTCCTGGTACGTCGAGGTGACGATGATCACGAAACGCTCGAACCACATCCCGATGTTGATGAGAACGCTTGCGATGAGCATGATCGGAACGCTCGTACGTGCTCGCTTGAACCAAAAAACCTGCGGGACGATGACGTTGCAGAACACCATCGCGTAGTATGCCCACCAAAGCGGGCCCCAGTTGCCCTTGCTATCCAACTGTCCCCAGCCAAGCCGGTTGTGGAAGAACACCCACTGCTCGTAAGGGTTCGACGAATACCAGGCGATGAAAAACTCCATCGCGTACGCATAGCCGACCAGGAGCGCCGTCCCGAGCATGAACTTGTTCATCAAGTCCAAGTGACGGATCGTCACGATGTTTTGCAGCTTGAAGATCGAGCGGCAGATCAACATCAGCGTCATCACCAGCGCGAATCCGCTGAAGACGGCGCCAGCGACGAAGTACGGCGGGAAAATCGTCGTGTGCCAGCCAGGAACCACCGACGTCGCGAAGTCGAAGGAAACGACCGAGTGAACCGAAAGGACCAGCGGGGTCGAGATGCCGGCGAAGATCAGGTACGCCCGCTCGTAGTGCTGCCAGTGCCGATGTGCGCCGCGCCAGCCAAGCGCGAAGAATCCGTAGATCCGCTTGCGAGTGAGGTTCTTCGACCGGTCACGCAGTGTCGCGAAGTCCGGGATCAAGCCCACGTACCAAAAGATCACGCTGATCGTCAGATAGGTGCTGACCGCAAAGACATCCCACATCAGGGGGCTCTTGAAGTTCGGCCACATGTCCATCTGGTTCGGCAGCGGGAACAAGTAGTAGTCGAACCAGGGGCGGCCGGTGTGAATCGCCGGGAACAACCCTGCGCAAAGCACCGCGAAAACCGTCATCGCCTCAGCGAAGCGATTGATGCTCGTTCGCCACTTCTGCCGAAACAAGAAAAGAATCGCCGAGATAAGCGTGCCGGCGTGGCCTATGCCAATCCACCAGACGAAGTTGGTGATGTCCCACGCCCAGTAGATCGGTGCGTTGTTGCCCCAGACACCCACGCCCTGGACGAACAAATACGCAAGCGCCGCGGTCATCGCACCAAGGGCGGAGAGCGAGAGCAAGAAGAGGAGCCACCAACCGCGAGGCGCGGGGTTCTCCGTGACGCCCGCGATCGTCTCGGTGATGTCGTTGGCGGTCGTTCCTTCGGGCAGCAGAGACGTCTCGCCGAGCTCTTTGATGGGTGCGTCGTAGCTCATTGGTTCTTACCCATTTCCCTTCAGATTGGGGTTTGGGTTGCGAATGCGCGCCAGGAATGATGTGCGCGGACGCGTGCCGATCTCGGGCAGGAGCTTGTAGTTGCGATCGATGGCTGCCCATTTCGAGACAGTGCTCTCGGGGTCGTTGAGGTCGCCAAAAGCGATTGCCGCAGCCGGACAGGCCTGCTGGCAGGCGCTCTTGATGTCGCCATCCTTGATCTTACGGCCCTGCCGTTTGAG
>CAMYMX010000705.1 GCA_947259605.1 uncultured Polyangiaceae bacterium
ATGCGCCCATCGCGATCCTGACCGATACGGGGCTTTCGCGACCGGATTTGTTCTGCGGTCTCAGAAGCGCGCTCGAAGTCTTCGGCGCCACGATGTCGACACCCGACGTCGCCCTGCAGCTGATCGTTCCCGCGATGTTCATATTCATGGCCGCACGATTCTTGAGCCGTGCGATTGCGGCCAGCGTCGCGTTCACCAGCAATCGCCTCCCCCAAGACACCGAAGGGGAGGGCTGAGCGATGGACACGATTTGGATCGTCCTCCTCACCGTACTGGCCGTTCTGGGCGCCCCCCTCTTTGCCATCTTCGGCGCGGCATCGATGCTGCTCTTCGGAGCCCTCCCGGACACGAGCATCACCGGCACCGCGAACGATGTCTTTAGCGAGAAGTTTGCCGACTCCCCGCTGCTGGTGACGATTCCCTTGTTCACCTTTGCCGGCTATTTGTTGGCGGAAAGCGGCACACCGCAGCGCTTGGTCAAGGTGTCGCGTGCCTGGCTCGGCTGGATGCCGGGCGGTCTGGCAATCGTTTGCCTCGTGGCCTCCGCCTTCTTCACAACCTTCACCGGTGGGAGTGGCATCACCATCGTGGCCATCGGCGGGCTTCTCTATCCAGCCCTAGTTGCGGACAAGTACGAGGAGAACTTCTCCCTGGGTCTGGTGACGACGGGTGGCTCGCTCGGCCTTCTGTTCCCTCCGAGCGTTCCGATGATCATCTACGGCGTCGTTGCCGGCATCATGATCGAAAAGCTCTTCTTGGCGGGCCTGATTCCCGGCATCATCACGGTCGCTGCCCTCGCGATCTACAGCTCGGCCACCGGCATCAAGCACAAGATGCCGCGCACCAGTTTCGACGTTCGGGAAGCGTTCACGACTCTGTGGGAGGCGAAATGGGAGGCGCTGCTTCCGATTGCGCTCCTCGGCGGAATGTACAGCGGCCTGCTTCGAATCCACGAGGCGGCAGCGTTTACGGCCATCTACACCCTGGTCATCGAGGTCTGGATCTACCGGGACGTCAGCTTCCGCGGCGACCTCTCGCGCATCATCCGCGAGTCGATGACTCTGGTTGGCGCCATTCTCGCGATCCTGGCGACCGCAATTGGCTTCACCGCGTTCCTGATCCAGGCGCGCGTGCCGATGATGATCCTCGACGCGATGGAAGGCTTCATCACGTCCCAGGTCATGTTCCTGATCGCGTTGAACTTCTTCCTGATCGGCGTCGGCATGCTGATGGACATCTTCTCCGCGATCGTCGTCGTGGTGCCGCTCATCATCCCGATCGCGCTGAGATTCGGCGTGGACCCCTACCACCTGGGGATCGTCTTTCTGCTGAACCTCGAGATCGGCTACATGACGCCGCCCGTAGGCCTGAACCTCTTCATCTCGAGCTTCCGCTTCAACAAGCCGATCACCCAGCTGTATCGCTCCGTCTTGCCCTTCATCGGGCTCCTGGGCCTCGCCCTGATCATCGTCACCTACATTCCATCCCTTTCGACTTGGCTCCCCAGTTTGGTCGAGAGCAGCGCGGTCGATCTCAGTTCAGGCGACGATGACATGGATGGCGAATACGACCTCGACAGCCTCGAAGGCGACGACGACACATTCGACCTGGATTCCCTCGAAGGCGATGACGGGGAGGTGGACCTGGACGGTTCATTGGGCGGTGACGACGAGGAGCTGGATCTCGATGCCCTCGAAGGCGATGACGAGGAGCTGGACTTGGACTCTCTCGAAGGGGGAGACGATGAGCTCGAGCTGGATACGCTCGAAGGCGATGAGGACGAGCTAGAATTAGACGCCGACGAGGCGAGGGCTCCTCCGTAGACGCCCGTACGATCGACTGAGAACCGGAAAACGGCTCGCGACGGGCGTGCTCGGGGGCATACCGGGGCGCGGAAAAAGGCGCGACGCGGGCCTCCATCGAACGGCTCGGCTTGCAAATGTGGTCGGAAAGACTTGAGGGGTTGGACCACGCAAGCCTCGCCTCGGCCGGCGCGCCAATCTGGGTTGGCTGCTGTCTTGCAGATTGGCACTTCGGACGTCGACTCCGACCCCCATCGCGCCTTTTTCCGCGCCCCTCCATACGGAGACATGAAGAACAACCCCCCCAACACAGCAGGCGGCAG
>CAMYMX010000706.1 GCA_947259605.1 uncultured Polyangiaceae bacterium
CGACATCACAACAGACCGGAATCACACAAAAACCTCAAACACGACAGGGGCTTGCCTTCACTGCCGTCTTCACGGTTCATCAGCTCATGCCATCTGATTTCACACCGCCACGGCGCCGTTAGGTCCACGAGCCCTGAGCACAGGAATCGATCCTGTGATCACCCGCTTGCCTACGTTTCTCATGTTGACCGCTTCTCCCTCCCGGACGTACTCTAAATCTTCACCAATCCGCTAGCCGTCCGCGGAAGGCTTCGTCGTTCGCGGTTCGTATGCGTAACTGGAGGGTTCCCCGATGCATTTGCAAGATTCGCATTTCGTTAGCCGAGCTTGGCGACTACTTCCCTTCGCCGCATTACTCTGCCTGGCCTTGACGGCAAGCCCCGCCTTGGCGGACGGCTCGCTGAGTGTGGGAACCTGCGCGCGCGACATCACACCCATCTCGCCGTCTCTTGTGTCGGACTACGAGGCCGCGTTTGGTGCGCCTGCCGTCGTCAACCACAGCGACCCGATCTACATGGCGGGCTTTGGCAATGGCCGCGAGGCGACCGACTATAACGATCGTCTCTGGGCGCGTGGCGTTGTCCTCGACCGGGGGGATTCGCGTGTTGCAATCGTCAGCATCGACCTGATTGGCTACTTCAAGAACGAAGTCGACACGATCCGCGAGATGGTCTCACCTTCGTCGGAGATCGACTTCGTCCTGGTGTCGAGCACGCACCAGCACGAAGGCCCAGATACGCTCGGCCTCTGGGGCCCCAACGAGACCACAACTGGAATCGACTTCGCCTACCTCGATTTCGTGAACGCCACCGTGGCGGACTGCATTGACGAGGCTTCGGCCAACCTCGAGAAGGCACGCATCTACTACGCCACCGCGAATAGCGCTGGCCTCTCGCTTGGCCTTTCCTCGGAGGATGATGGCTTCGGCGTGGCGGACGGCAAGGTGCTCGAGGGCGACGAAGCACTCGCCCCGGCCACCGAAGGTCGCATCGTCGACCCGACGATCGCCACCATGCAGCTCACGGCGCGCAAGGGCAGCTCGCTCGAAGTGCTCGCGACCCTGGTCAACTTCGGGAGCCACCCGGAGAGCCTTGGCTCGAACAACACGCTCATCACCTCGGACTTCCCACACTACCTGCGGGAGCGCATTGAAGCCGAGTACGGCGGCTTGGCAATTTGGATGTCGGGCGACCTCGGCGTGCTCCAGGGGCCTCTTGATATCGACGTCGAGGACCCGGACACGGGTATGCCCGCACCTCGGCGCACCTTCCGCTTCGCGGAGGTCCACGGTACCCAGGTCGCCGAGCGCGCGATCGAGGCGATCGATGCTGTGCGTTTCGGAAAGAACAAACGCCCGAGTCCAAAGAATGGCGCACCGGCACCCGAAATCTCCTACGCCACAGTCGACCCTGTAGCGATCCGGCTCGACAACCCGTACTTCCGCTTCTTCACCGCGATTGGCGTCCTCGACGTGCGGCGCTCCCTCTTCACGAACGGCGTGCCCGATGGCTCGGTAGGATTTCCATTCCCGCCGCCCTTCAACGAGATCCCACAGGCTCTTGGCGAGGACATTCAGACCGAGGTCAGCGCCGTACGCATCGGCAAGGGGGCCATTGCGGTGGTTCCGACCGAGCTCGACCCGCAGATCGGCGCCACCTATCGAAGCGCGCTCGTGGACGCGACCGGAGCCGAGCATAGCTTCATCGCCGGCCTCGGGAATGATCAGATCGGCTACCAGGTTCCGTTTGAAAAGTTCAACCCGAGCTGTCAAATCTGCGCGCCGTTTGTTCTCGGCGGAGTTCCACAGTTTTGCCCGCTCTTCCCTAACATCGACTGCAGCACCGTGTTCCAGAACAACGTGGGGGAAGACGTGAGTCCAAAAGTAACCGGCGCGATCCACGAGGCGATTGACGGCCTGTGAGGCCCGCGATCGGATGAGCGGAGCTTCGGGCCACGACCACCGACGGGCTGCGATGCGGCTCGCCATCGCGGCCCTCGTTGCCTTTGTAGCCGGGCCGACACGCGCGCATGTCGTCTACGGCACCCCTACCCTCTCTCGACTGACGCAGGATTCTGACCTCGTGCTGAGCGTACGCATCATCGAGCCGTCTAGTGACC
>CAMYMX010000707.1 GCA_947259605.1 uncultured Polyangiaceae bacterium
GAACAAGCGCCGTGTGCTTGTGGGGCCAGACGCCTACGTCTACGACTCGTTGGTCCGCCTTCTGCCCTCTGCCTATCAGCGTATCGCCGTCGGCTTTGCAAGACGCGCGATGAAGTAGAACGTCATATAGACGACAGATGACCGTCGTCGTTCTGGACTTCTATTCACGGGTCGCGGCTCTCGGTGCGGCTGCTGTCCCTCCTCAGAACGTTGTCCGTCGCGAGATGCTAGCCGTCATGGTCGCGCGGGTGTCGTTCCTCAGAACAAGATTTCGGAGTGATTTCGATCGCTTGTGCTGGCAGACGAAACCCGGCATTTGTGAACTCACAACCCAAAGGTCGTCGGTGTACTCGCCCACTGCGTGGGCTCCGTGCTGGCGTTGGGCCTCTTGTAATCACTGCTGTGGAGAACTACCGCGTTCGAGTACGGCACCCGCGGACGTCGTCTGGCGATCAAGCAGTTGTACCTCGGCGCGGGCCCGTCTCCGCGTTGCCGCGTCGGGGTGCGCTGCGGCGGTCTTCACCAGCACCTGCCTCGCGCGCGGCGTGGCTACACGCCCGAGGCCGCGGATCGCCGCCATCCGAACACGCCACTCGTCCAACCCGAGTAGTTTGGCCAGCGGGGCTATCGCTGCATCGTTACCAGGAGCTCCGAGCGCGACGGCGGCAGCAGACACGAGCTGGCTGTCGTCATTCGCCAGCAGCGCAACGAGCTCAGTGGTCACCGGCTCGCTCGGGTGCGCTGCGCTGGCGCGCACGGCGTCGAGACGGTCTTTGCCCGTCGTCGTACGCAAGAGCTTGGCCCAGCGTGGCGGGCCGTCGACAAGTGCGCGGCGTTCGAGCTCGACGAGCAGGCCGATGCGTATGCCGATGGAAGTTGCTGGGCTCACGAGCAAGGGTTCGAGGGCGGGTAGATCCCGGGCGCCGAGAAGGGAAGCATCGCCGGCTATCACCAGATCTCGGAGAGCAGAGGACGCAAGCATCGGATGGGGAGAGGCGAGGAGCTCCAGCGTGATTCGATGCATGGCCTTCGGCCGGGCTTCAGGAGCGAGCGCCGCGAGTTGTGCGTAGGCTCGAACCGCCTCAAGGAAGTCTGGTCGCACGCGCCCATTGAGGGCGAACTGGCTGCCGGCCTCCTGTTCCGAGACCCAGTGGATACGGCTCGCCACGGCGCTTCGCCTGAGCTCTGGGCTGCGCTCGATACGCTTGAGAAAGACAGCTACCTCGTCTCCTTTTTCGTATTCAGGGGAGCCGTGTCCGTGCTGCACGAACGCCACGCGTTCGTTGGCGTAGCTGCCCTTGAGCGCCTCGAGGACCTCGGCGACCACGACAACTTCGCGCGCCGACGAATCCGGGAGCGGAAGGTCGCTAGACGGCTCGATGATGCGTACGCTCAGCACGAGGTCAGAATCCTGCGTCAGTCGAGAGAGGGTAGGGGTGCCGTAGACGACATGCGCGCGTGTCGGCCCGGCCACAAAGGCAACGAGGGCCGCGATGGCAAGCCCCACCGCAGACCGTCGGTGGTCGTGGCCCAAAGCTCCGCTCATCCGATCGCGGACCTCACAGGCCGTCGATTGCCTCGTGGATCGCGTCGGTTACTTTTGGACTCACATCTCGTCCCACGTTGTTCTGGAACACCGTGCTGCAGTCGATGTTCGGGAAGAGCGGACAGAACTCCGGAACTCCGCCGAGAACAAAAGGCGCGCATTCTTGACAGCTCGGGTCGAACTTTTCAAACGGAACCTGGTAACCGATCTGATCATTCCCAAGGCCGGCGATGAAGCTATGCTCGGCCCCGGTCGCGTCCACGAGCGCGGCCCGATAGGTAGCACCGATCTGCGGGTCGAGCTCGGTCGGAACCACCGCAATGGCCCCCTTGCCGATGCGTACGGCGCTGACCTCGGTCTCAATGTCCTCGCCAAGAGACTGTGGGATCACGTCGAAGGGCGGCGGGAATGGAAATCCTACCGAGTCATCGGGCACGCCGTTCGTGAAGAGGGAGCGCCGCATGTCGAGGACGCCGATCGCGGTGAAGAAGCGGAAGTACGGGTTGTCGAGCCGGATCGCTACAGGGTCGACTGTGGCGTAGGAGATTTCGGGTGCCGGTGCGCCATTC
>CAMYMX010000708.1 GCA_947259605.1 uncultured Polyangiaceae bacterium
CCCTTTTCGCTTTTTGCGTTGTGCGGTTTTCGCTGGCTTTGGCGAAGTCAATCACGTTTTGCTGCCACATATTTGCCACACTCGGCAGACAACCAATGGCGTCTTCATAGGTGGCATCGCTGAGCTGGGCGTAGACGCGCCGCACCATCTCGCTTGAGCCGTGCCCCATGAGGCGAATCGTCGCCAGTTCGGGCACGCTCGCGTTGAACATCCAGGAGCAGAAGGTGCGGCGGAAGTCTTTGACGATGACCCGTTCGATGCCCGCCTTCGGACACCACCGCTTCATGCACACGGCGACGTGCTGGGATTTCCACTCCGGGGCGAACAACATCGGACCGGGGACTTCAATCCTGCGATCAACGACGGCCCTTGCATCGGCGCTTAGGGGTATCCAGCGGTCGCGGTACTTTGTCTTCGTGCCCCGGATATGCACATAGCCATGCTCGCCGCGCTCAAGTTCCAGATCGTCGGCTTTGCGAACGCCGTGCAGCTCGCCGACGTCCACGCCGGTGTTGCAGTAGAAGACGATCCAATCCTGTCGATGCGGCGTGGCTACCGCGAGCAGGGCTTGATATTCGGGCACCGGCAGCCAACGGTCCCGGACGTTGCCGACCTTGCGCAATGCTTCAGGGAGAATCGCGCTCGGGTCTCCAAAGAACCGATCCAGGCGCTTACCCTCCCGCATGCCTTGCGCCAGTAGCCGCAGCTCTTTCTTGGTGGTCGCATCTTCGATTTGCGTTCCCCATGGCGTCAGCTCGCGGCGCCGGGCGTCCAGGTAGGTGTCGCCCAACTTGGGTAGGTTGACGGCGTTCAGATCGGTCTTGCCGCCCAGGATGCGCTCAATGTGCTCGGCGCGGGTCAGCGCCACGTCGAGGGTTCTCTCTACGTTACCCTTTCGCACCTGCGCGTCACCTGCCAGCTTCAGCGCTTCTTCGATGCGGAAGGGGTCCGGGCGCGGAACGCTGCTCGCCAATTCCCAGTCGGCTGCGATTCGTCGGGCTGCGCGCTCACTGGTTTGCTTCGTGCTCCTACGCTGCCGCTGACCCGCCGCATCGTACCATTTGGCGTGCCAGTATTTCCCCCGCTTGTAGAGCTCTGCCATGTGTCACCACCTCGCCTGATATACGCCTCGAGCGCGTCCTCTGGAACGCGAAGCGGTGCATTTGGACCATCGCCAAGGCGAACGGTGAAAGACCATTCCCGCGCCAAGCGGTAGGCCTTCCCCGCGCCGCATCGAAGGCGGTCGGCGACCTCTGGGATCTTCAGCATTCGCGCCGGCTCGCCCATTCACCACCGCCTTCGTTTCTGCCTCGCACCCGCCTTGCGGACTGCCCGGGCTTCGTTCGCTCCGAGTCGTCGGAAGCGACCATTTGATGCTTTCATCCGGTACGAGGTTCCGTCCGAGTACAAACCGCGCGGACAGCGCTTCTTGCCTTTGCTGCTCACGTCTCTCGCTCCTCGAGCCAACGCAATACGTCCAGCTCGCGAAAACGAAGCTTACGTCGAGCGCGCACGTGTGGGCAACCGTGAAGCACCCGATTGGGAACCGTCCTTGCATGCACACGGATGCGCATGCCGAGCTCGGGAAAGCTCATCAAATCAGCTGCAGGCGTGTCTCGATCGCTCAATGCATCCGCAAGGGCATCACGAATGATCTCCCGTAGGTCGGACTTCGTCGTGACGATGAGATCGAGAGGGTCGCTCATCTCTTCAGGTCCAGGTCGCGGTCAGGGTCCATCATCGACTGGATTTGTTCTGGCGCGAGGCCAGGCGGGCGTGTGCGCGGGGGCGGATATCGCTTGCCCTGGCCCAGGACGCTGACGGCTCTTCCCGGTGTGGCCTCGGGCGCATTCGGAGCCTTGCGTCTCGGAGCCGAAGCGCTCTCGCAATGCTCCTGGCAGTAGCGAAGAAACGACCGATAGGAGCCTGGAAACGGAACGCTCTTATCGGAGTAGATTCGCCACACGCTCCTCACGGAAAAGCCAGCCTTCAACCACGCCTCGATGTCCTCGAGTCGCTCTAGGAAGTAGGGATACGGCGTTTTCTCGGCAGCCTTGCGCCGCAGCCCGGCCAAATTAGATCTCTCATCGTCGACCATCACTCTTGTTA
>CAMYMX010000709.1 GCA_947259605.1 uncultured Polyangiaceae bacterium
TTGTCCGTCAACGCAATCAGGGAAGATCGCTTGTGGTTGGGGTTCCTTTTTCGCTGCACTAGATCGCGTTCGAGCAGCGCGTCGACGAGCTGCTGGACGTGTTGACGCGAAGCCCCTCTTTCCCGCGCAATACGCGGCACCGTCGCCGCCCCGCCGAGAAGAAGCGCATCGAGAACCCCACGCGTTGAAGCCGCCAACCCCGACCCCTCATGCAGGGCGTCGCCCCATTGCTTTAGCGTCAGCGATAGTCCTCGAACCTCGTCAAATAGGTGGCCCACCTGCATGACAACAATATGTCTAAAAGACAAATAATTGTCAAACAGAGAATCTGAAGTGGCTTTCTTATTCCGTTCACGCTCCTTTCAGGTCTGAGCGGTCTTGTGGAGTCGCGACTCCGATACACACCGTGACCCCCGGGGCCCCGCTCCGGGTGTGATCCGCCCGACGGATTCGTCCCCATGTGATATGACGACCAACCTGATCTTAATTTAGGCGGTGTGGCGATGCGTGTGAGGATGACTTGGCTTGTTTTGGGTATGGGTGCGATTTGGCTGGGAGCATGCGGCGGCTCGACGCCTGACCCCGGGAGCGAAACCGACATCGCGCTTCGTGGCTTGATTCAGAAAAACGGGCTGCGCGGCGACCCGGCTTTCGGTCGCGAGCTGCCAAGCATCGATGAACCGCTGGCGCAGCTGGGACGCAAGCTCTTCTTCAGCAAGAGCCTCGGTGGCGATCGTGATTCCGCCTGCGTGACTTGCCATCACCCGGCGCTCGGCGGCGGAGATGGCCTGCCCATGTCGATCGGCGTTGGCGCGGACGACCCCGACCTCCTCGGACCCGGTCGCACCCATCCGGACGGCGACCTGCCCGTCCCTCGCAACGCGCCGACGACGTTCAATATCGCGCTCTGGGAAAAGGGCTTGTTCTGGGATTCGCGCGTCGAGAACCTCGATGACGGCGGCACCCGAACTCCGGACAGCGACTTTGGAACGCCCGACCCCGATGCGGGCGAGAGCCTCTCCGAGGCACAGGCGCGTTTCCCGGTGACTTCGCCCGAAGAGATGCGTGGCTTCGAGTTCGTGCTCGACGGCACCAACGCCGAGCTTCGCACTGCGCTCGAGCAACGGCTCGCGGAAGACGGACGCTGGGACGCCGAGTTCGAAGCAACGTTCGGCTCTTCCGACATCGGTTACGCGCGGATCGCGGAGGCGATCGCGGCCTACGAAGACTCGCAGGTATTCACGGACACGCCCTGGCGCGAGTACGTCGAGGGCAACCATGATGCGATTGAAGAGCCGGCAAAGCGCGGCGCGATTCTGTTTCTTGGCACGCGTGAAGACGGCGGCGCCGACTGTGCGAGCTGTCATGCAGGTGATTTCTTCACCGACGAAGACTTCCATTCGATCTGCGCGCCGCAACTCGGTCGCGGCAAGGGCGACGGCTTCTTAGGCACGAACGATCACGGGCGTGCGCGCGAGAACGACGATCGCAACTACCTATTCTCCTTTCGCACGTCCTCGCTCTTGAACGTCTCGGCGACCGGCCCGTACCTGCACGCAGGCACCTACGACAACCTCGTCGACGTCGTGCGCCATCATTTGGATCCGCTGGGCGCCATCGACAGCTTCGATCCGTCGACCGTTCCTCTCGCGGCCTCCGAAGACTTCGAGCGCAACACTCAAGAGATGCTCGACTTCCTCGAGGTCTCGGGCAGAGGGATCGACTCGCTTCGAGCTCCGATCGAGCTCACCGACCAAGACGTCGAAGACCTCGTGGCGTTCCTAGAAACGCTCACCGACCCCTGCGTGCTCGATCGACAATGCCTCAGCCCCTGGATCGCCGACCCCGCCACCGACGACGTCGATGGGCATCTCCTGGTCGCGATCGATCGGGATCAAAACCCTCTCTGAGCAGATGCCGGGGTCAGATCCGAGAAAACCGCCGGATTTGTGCGGATAAAACGCCCTAATTTCAGATACTTATCAGGGGACCACGAAAGTGGACATTCCTGCTTGACCGACCCCGGTTCCGCGCTAACTTCGGCGTCCCTTTGCAGGGGGTCTGCGGGCATTCCGCCGATCGATCTTTGAAAACTGAATCGGAATCAT
>CAMYMX010000710.1 GCA_947259605.1 uncultured Polyangiaceae bacterium
CTCTCCAACCTAGCGTACCCCCACCGCAAATGTCCCTCGACGCCCTCAAGCTCAACGATCAAGGTCTCGTCGCCGTCATCGCGCAGGACGCGGAGACCGGTCAGCTTCGGATGATGGCGTACGCGAACGAGGAGGCTATTCGGCGCACTCTCGAGACCGGCTGGGCTTACTTCTTCAGCCGCTCGAGGAAGCAGCTGTGGAAGAAGGGCGAGACCAGCGGCAATACTCTCGCGGTTCGGAGCGTCTGGCTCGACTGCGACGGCGACACGCTGATCTACATGGTCGATCCCGCCGGCCCTTCTTGTCACACCGGCGCTGACACTTGTTTTTTTCGGCGTCTGGACAGCGAAGGCAATTTAATCGACGGCGAGGTCGCGGAACCTACGCTGTCGCGCCTCGAGCGCACGCTTCAGAAGCGCAAGGCCTCGAATGCGGGCAAGAGCTACACGAAGGCTTTGCTGGACGGAGGCCCGACCAAGATAGACGCCAAAATCCGCGAGGAAGCTGCCGAGCTGGGTAAGGCGCTGATCGACGAATCCGACGGGCGAGTCGCCGCCGAGGCAGGCGACCTTACTTATCACATGCTGGTTGGCCTCGTGCTCCGAGACATTTCATTGCGCGACCTCCTCGCGGAGCTTTCGAGGCGCTTCGGCCGATCCGGCCACGATGAGAAGAAGAGCCGCTAGAAAAGGGGACTGTCCCTTTTTCAGTTGAGAATCTTGTCGATGTCGCGCTCGATGGTCTCTTCGCGGACTCGGCGTGCCAGGGCTAGCTCGGTGATCAGCAGCTTTCGCGCCTGCTCCATGAGCTTCTTTTCGCCGTAGCTGAGCTCGCCCTTGTCGGCGCGCACTTTCGCCAAATCGCGCAAGACCTTCGCAACCTTGATGGGCGAGCCGCTCTTGAGCATCTCGGTGTATTCGCGGTAGCGCCGATTCCAAGGCTGTGACGTGACGGCCATCTCGTCTTTCTTGAGCTCTTCGAGCACAGTCTTGGCGGCGCTGCGGGACATGACCTGCCGAAGCCCCACGCGATCCACTGCGTTCAGCGCGACGCGGATGGTCCCCGACTTCCCATTCACCAGCTTGAGAATGTAGAAATCGATTTTGTCGGAACCGATGAGCCGCTCCTCGATTTGAGTGATCTCGCCAACCCCGTGGGCAGGATGAACCGCTTTGTCGCCTACGCTGAAGCTCATGAAATCACTCTCCTTGGGTTCAAAAACGACGAAAACCCGCGCCGGGAGCGCGGGCAGGGAACCGTTCGTCACGGGGTGTGCAACCAACTCCGTGCACGTGATCTGTATAGCAAAAGCCAGCCCGGAAGTCAACGCTTACTTTTCAGCATAGCCCTGTAATTTCAATGCTTTAGGGGCTTTTTCGTGACCGAATTCAGGATTCGCGGAGGCTGGCGCGTGCCAGCTCGGAAAACGCGTTCAGTTCGGCCGCGGGCGTTTACTCGCGCCGCTCTTGGCGGGCGCCGGCGCGGCTGCTTTGGGTTCCTCAGACTCTGGCGAGGTGGGCTGGTCCTCTTCGATGAGACCGTGCTTCTGCATCAGCTTGCGCTCCACCGCCGCGAGAATGTCGGGATGCTCTTCTAGAAAGGTGCGCGCATTGTCGCGGCCCTGGCCGACGCGCTCTTCACCGTAACTGTACCAAGCGCCCGACTTGTTGATGATGCCGGCCTCGACGCCTAGATCGAGCACGTCGCCGGTGCGGCTGATGCCCTTCCCGAAGAGGATGTCGAACTCGCAGAGACGGAACGGAGGTGCAAGCTTGTTTTTGACGACTTTGACGCGGCAACGGTTGCCGACCGCCGCCTCGCCGACTTTGATGGTTCCAATGCGGCGAATGTCGAGACGCTGCGAGGCGTAGAACTTGAGCGCGTTGCCACCGCTGGTCGTTTCAGGGCTTCCGAACATCACGCCAATTTTCATGCGGATTTGGTTGATGAAGAACAATGTGGTGTGGCTCTTCTGAAGGTTGCCGGTGAGCTTTCGAAGCGCCTGGCTCATCAAGCGCGCTTGAAGGCCAACGTGGCTGTCGCCCATCTCGCCTTCGATCTCGGCCCGGGGCACCAGGGCCGCCACCGAATCGATGACGATCATGTC
>CAMYMX010000711.1 GCA_947259605.1 uncultured Polyangiaceae bacterium
CTTAGAGGCGTTCAAGAAGGCGCGAACCTTCTCCCGCGCCTCTTCGAATCGAGCCGTCGCCCGCTGCGAAAGCAAATGAACCGCCCGGTGAATGTTGGCGCAGTCGCGCGCGTAGACTTCGTCCACCGCGTCGATCACCGATTGCGGCTTGAGCGTCGTGGCAGCGCTATCGAGGTAGACCAAGGGGTTGTCGTGCACGTCCTGATGCAGCGCAGGGAAGTCCTCGCGTACCCGCTGGACGTCAAACACCTCCGAAGGAGCAGCGACTATGGTCGAAACCTCGGTCACGTGACCTCCCGAATCTCGTCACCATGCGGAATGCGTGAAAGCAGCGCCTCGCGCATTCGTACCCGTGTTGGCTCATGGCTCATGCGGTCTACGATCGACTCCACGAACGCATAGGTGAGCATCGCCAGCGCGAAATCTTCTGGGACACCGCGTGCACGAAGGTAGAAGAGCTGGTCCTCGTCGAGCGCGCCCACGGTGGCGCCATGGCTGCAGATCACGTCGTCTGCGTCGATCTCGAGGTGCGGCTTCGTGTGTATGGTCGCCGTATCGGAGAGAAGCAGGTTGCGATTCTCCTGGTGTGCCTCGGTCTTCTGCGCGTCGCGGTGCACGATAACGACTCCGTCGAACACGGCTGTGCTCTTCCCCGACACGATGCCTCGATAGGTCTGCCCGCTGCGGCAGTGGGGCGACTGATGCTCCACCAAGGTGTGGTGGTCGACGTGATCGTCGCCGTCGGTCAGATACGCGCCGTCGAGCTGACACTCGGCGCCCTTGCCCTGCAGCAGGCAGCGCACATCAAAGCGCAACAGGGCGCCGCCCAGGGTCACGACGGTGGAGCGGTAGCCGCTGTCCGCATCTTGGCGAACATCCACGCGGCCGATCTGCATGCCGGCGTTCTCGTGAACACGGACGTGGTCCATCTTGGCGTTGCGACCGAGCTCGACCTCGACCACCGAGTTGCTCAACTGCCCGGCTCTGCCGCCCGCGTAGGTCTCGATTAGGGTCAACTCGGCGCCCGCGCCCGCCGTGATGAGCACGCGGGGGTAGACCACGCCTGGCTCCGATGACGAAGGGCTCGCATGGCTTATCTCGATCGGTGCCTCGACGACGGCGCCTGCAGGAACGTCGATCCAAAGCCCATCGCGGAACAGCGCTGTATTGAGCGCAGCGAAGTGGGTAGGCGCACCGCCGAAGTCGAGCCGCGATTGCAGAAGCTCAGGCTGTGATTCGAGGACTTCGGCCAGGCCGCGGACCATGACGCCCTCCGGAGCCGCTGAAACCAGAGTGGGGACGCCATCGTCATCTTGCGAGAACTCGTGATCGACGAACGAGCGAACCGGCGTGAAGCGCCATGCCTCCGTGCGCTTGGTGGGAAGGCCCTGCTCGCGAAGCGTCGCCGCAGCCCGTCCGCGAAGCGCGCGCAACCAGTTGGGCCCCGCATCGAACGAGGTGGGAAGACTCGCAAGTAGCGTCTGGCGGCGTGCTTCTGTCACAGCTGAGATGCGTCCCGGACCTCGCTGTACCCCTCTTTTTCGAGCATTTTGGCGAGTTCCTTGTCTCCGGTTCGAACGATTTGGCCGTTGATCAGCACGTGCACGACGTCCGGCACGATGTAGTCGAGAAGGCGCTGATAGTGCGTGATGACCAGCATGGCCCGATCTGGCCCCCGAAGGCTGTTCACGCCTTGCGCGACGACTTTGAGCGCGTCGATGTCGAGGCCGGAGTCGGTCTCGTCGAGCACCGCGAGGGAGGGCTCGAGCATGGCCATTTGATAGATCTCGTTGCGCTTTTTCTCGCCACCGCTGAATCCATCGTTGACCGAGCGCTTGGTGAGCTCGTCGGGCAGCTGGACCAACGCGGCTTTCTGTTTCGAGAGCTTCATGAAATCGATCGCATCGAGCGGATCTTCTCCGCGATGTTTTCGAATCGCGTTGAGGGCGGCCTTCAAGAAATAGATGTTGCTCACTCCCGGGATCGCGACCGGGTACTGAAAGCCCAAGAAGATCCCCTCGGCGGCGCGAAGCTCGGGCGCCATCTCGAGCAGGTCTTGCCCTTTGTAGAGCACGCTCCCTTTGGTGACCTCGTAGCCCTCGC
>CAMYMX010000712.1 GCA_947259605.1 uncultured Polyangiaceae bacterium
GTAGACCGTCGGCCCCGCGATGAGCTTTTTTACTTCCTTCTGTGACTTCCCACAGAAGGAGCATTGAAGATTACCGTGCCCATCATCTCGCCTGCGATCCACCATATACCTGCTTCGGAGAAGTCTAGCGTCCCGCCTCTTTAACGGCAAGGACTAGACCGCGCGCGGGGGCAGCGTTTTGTGGGGCCTCAGCCTTCGAGCTTGGGCTTGATGACGTCGTCGATGAGCCCGTACTCTTTCGCCTCTTCGGCGGAGAGATAGCGATCGCGTTCGGTGTCTTCCTTAATGCGTTCGGTGGTCTGGCCTGTATGCTTGGCCAGGATCGTGTTCATTTGTTCACGAAGTTTCAGAATCTCTCGCGCATGGATTTCGATGTCGGTCGCCTGACCGCGAATCCCGCCGAGCGGTTGGTGAATCATGATGCGGCTATTGGGCAAACACTTGCGCATTCCAGTCGTGCCAGAGGCGAGAATCCAAGCGGCCATCGATGCGGCTTGGCCCAAGCAGACCGTCGATACCGGTGACCGAACGTACTGCATCGTGTCGTAAATCGCGAGCCCTGCTGTAATCGAGCCACCCGGGCTGTTGATGTACAACGTGATCTCTTTGTCTGGGTCGTCGCTTTCGAGAAAAAGCATCTGGGCGATGATCGCGTTGGCGACGTCGTCGTTGACCTCGGTGCCGAGGAAGACGATCCGGTCCTTCATCAGGCGGCTGAAAATGTCCCATTGCCGTTCGCCGCGGTGCGTCGTTTCGACGACCCAGGGCATGTACATCTGCGCGGTCGTTGGCTCGCTCATGAGTCTTCCCCCTCGTCTTCGGCCGATCCGTCCTTTTGGGTTTCAGGCTGGGCCTCGGGCTCGGGCCGCTCCCCTTCGTTGATTTTGGCACGCTCGGTGAGCAGCGCCATGACCTTCTCTTCGAGGAGCTGGGATTCGAGCTGGTCGCGCTGCGCCTCTTGATAGTCGGCTCGGACTTTGGCGACGTGCTTGCCGGTCTGCTCGGCGATCTCTTGGAACTTCGCGTCCAGATCAGCCTCGGTGACCTCGATGCCCTCCTGGCGCGCCAACGACCCGAGCAAAATGCCGGCCTGCACGCGGCGCTGCGCTCGCTCCTCGATTCCCGAGAAGAAGTCCGCGCCCGGCGCGCCTTGCTGCCCCGCCATCTGCATGAACTGAGCCATCTCGTACATCATCATCTGCTGTTGCTGCTGCACCATCGACGGCGGAACCGGGATGTCGTTGTGCTCGATCAAGCTATCGATGAGCTGGTCCTTGAGCTTTGCATCACCCTGCTGCTTGGCGCTGCTCTCGAGTCCCTCCCGAATCTTGAGCCGCAGCTCGAGGAGCGTTTCGTAGTCGCCGCAGTCTTTTGCGAACTCGTCGTCGAGCTCGGGCAAGAGCTTTTCGTGAAGCTGCGTCGCTTTGATGCTGAACTTTGCGGTCTTGCCCTGAAGGTCCGCGTTCGGGTGGTCGTCTTCAAACGCGACCTCGACCGTCTTCTCTTCGTCCGGTTGCATCCCGAGCAGCCCTTCTTTGAGCGCCGGTAGCAGATGATCGTCGTTGATCTCGACCTGTCGGCCTTCGGCCCCGAGGTCGTCCTTGGCTTCGCCGTCGACCGAGACGGTGTAATCGATCGTGATCAGGTCGCCTTCCTTGGCCGCTCGCATCGGGTCGGGAACCTGAATCTCGGCGTGTTGGTTTCGAAGCCCTTCGACTTCGGCGTCGACGTCTTGGTTCGGAATTTCGATCGGCGCCTGCCAAGCTTCGAGCTCGTCGATCGCGACCCGGTCGATCTTCGGCCGCACCTCGACCTTGGCCTTGAAGGTGAGGGGCTTGCCTTTCTCGAGCTCCGGCGCTTCGTCCATCTGAGGCTGCGCCACGATGTGGAGCTCGTGCTCCTGCACCGCCTGCATCAGACCCTGCTCGACTAGGGTGCCCGTCACCTGCGCAGCGGCTTCCCGGCCATAGACCTGCCTCAGCACATCACGCGGCACCTTCCCCGGACGGAAGCCGCGAACGCGGGCCGTCTTGCCGATCTCCTTATAGGTGTCGTTGAGGTCCTTCTGGATGCGGTCCCACGGCACTTCGACCGTAACCTCC
>CAMYMX010000713.1 GCA_947259605.1 uncultured Polyangiaceae bacterium
TGCAAAGCCCGTCCCTCGCCACATGCACGGCACCGAGGGCTTCGGCCTCGACGCGGACGCCATCCACGAACGGTTCGCGAGCTATTGCGCCCGCTTCGAGCTGTTGCGCTAGCCGTCAAGGGTTCCAGCAGGCCTCGTGGGCCTCGAGGAACGCGTCGATGAGCTCTCGGCCATCGCTCGACAGCGCGACGTGCTTCTGGAGCCCGAAGCGCAAGGGTGAGCGAACGAGGCGCGGGGGTGTGGTGCCAGCGACTTTGGCGAACACCTTCGGCCCTTCGCCCGTCACCACGACTTCCGGCAGGTAGCAGAAGTCCGGCTCGTTCGGGCGCGGGCTGCAAATGAACGTCCCGCTCTCCTCTACCGCGTCGAGGTCGGCTTGGTAGGAGGGCAGTCGAGTCTCGTCGAACAAGAGATCGATCAAGGCGCGGTGCGTCGTGGGGGCGAGCAACGTTCTTTTCCATGAGGGGCTGGTCCCGGACGGTAAGCGGGTCTCGATGCATGCAGCAAACCGCGCGGAAGAAGGCTCGATTCGGAGCACACGTCGCTCCATCTCGAAATCGCGGGCGAACGTGTAGCCGCCTGTGATCGAGTAGGGTTGCTCGGATGGCGTACAATCCGCTTGAAGGAGGGCGCAGAGGAGAGCTGCGGCGAGCATCGAAAGCTGGGCATATCGTTTTCGAGTCATGGCGGCCTCCTAGTTGGACAAGAATATGCAGGGGAGCGGATTGCGCGGGTCTTCGGAGCACGCGACTTGCTGGACGTAGAACTCTGGGATCTGGTTGATGTCCCTGAAATCTCCGAGCTGCCATTGAGTCGGCTCACAGAACAACAGCTCTTTCCTCGTGTCGAAAAGATCGGCCGCCCTCGCTTGTCGCGCCGGCGTGATGAACGGGTGGTCCTCGGGCGTGTAAAAGTAAGCGGCAAGCCACATCAACTCATAGGTGTTGGCGCCGTTCCTCGACCAGCGTGCATCGCACGCCGAGCCGTTCTTGCAAGCACATGCGTCGTGCGAGATCGCATCGCGGGCGTGCCTCACTTCGTGCACGATGGTCGATGCGCGCCAAACCGCGTCGAGGTCGTAGAAGAAGGTCTGATAGAGATCGGTGTAGTCGTTTCGAAACGGGCCGTTCACCGTCCTCGCAATGACGCAGCTCGTCGAGAACACGGTCTCACAGTCCCGGTTGCAGTTGCCGTTGATTCGATACGTTTTCTGCCAGACGTACGCGGAGGCCCATTTGAGGAAGCTATCGTAGTACTCGAAATTGCCGAGGTCTTTCGACCTATCGAGCTCGATGCCCGGAGGGTTGGCATAGACGAGGTTTGCATAGGCGTTGTACGTCCGGCCGAGCGGCGTATCGATCTCTTTGGTGACCTCGTTGACGGTCATCACGTCCGGTCGTCCCAAATCACCCCAGCCGTGACCTTGCGCAAGGCCGAACCCTTCGATGTAGCTCCGGGCCTCCTGGCTCTGAAACCAAGGGTTCAAGTCACAGTGGTCGCATTCGTGGAACTCCTCGATGCCGCAGTGGTACAAGTAGTCGGGCTCCAGGTACTCTTCGTCCGGCCAATCGACGACGCCGTCTTTGGCATCTGCAATTGCGAAGCAAAGCGTGTCGTCGGCGTCTACGAGCATCGAGCAGCTCGGCATCAACATGTACGTAAGGGCGCCAACGGCAGCCACGGCCAAGAGCGTCGTCGCCCGATTCAACCGAGTTTTTACTTGGCTTGGCATAGCGATGCCCGTTTCTCACGAAGCGCCTGTTCCTCTCGTCGATGCTTCTCCATTCGCCGAGCGAGCAAGCCGTGCCATTGCGGCGGCGGCATGAACGGCTCGAAGTGCCGTCCGCCTTCGGGGCCGAAATAGCCGCGGAGCGACTGAAACTCGTCGCCCATGAGCGTTTGGAGCTCGAACATCGCCCTGTCCTCGAGGAAGGGTATTCCCTGAGCAGTCGCGATGAGCGTCTCGACGACCTGGTCACGCAGCTCCGGCCGATGGGACGCAATCCTCGCGGTCGAAGAGACGGCCCGGAACCGCGAATTCATTTCCTCGGTGTACGGGATGTCGGTCGCGTGACTCCCTTCGCGCGCCGGCCTCGCT
>CAMYMX010000714.1 GCA_947259605.1 uncultured Polyangiaceae bacterium
CGACCGGTCTTGGTTCGGTGGCCCTCGGGAAATCCAAGGATCGAATGTCCCGCATCGAGTTCAGCACGAACCGCCTCGCGGAGCGCTTCGAGCGCGCCGGCTCGATCTCTTGGCACGGGAATGGTTCCCCGGGCCTTCATGAACCAGCCGTAAAACGGATAGTCAAAGTGGCTTTCGAGCTCGATGCCTTGCTTGAAATGCGGCGTGGCCGTGTACATTGCCACGTGATCAAGATGGCTGCTGTGATTCTGGATGAAGATGTACGGGGCGCCGGAGTCCACGTCAGGGTGCACCCGGTGGGTCTGCCTGTTGAACGTCAGCGCGAGTTGAAGCCTGCAGTAGAGGCGCTCCAGAGGCTGAACGCGGTCCGGCTTCACGAACTGGTAGAGGATCGTCAAGAACAACAGGGCGAGAACCAGAAACCCGCCGGCCAAGACCCAGATCAACAGGCTTACGATTCGATCCCAAGCTGTCGTGGTCCCCGTCATGCGATGAGCTGGATTGCAGACGGAAGGACATCGATCGCAAGGGGCTCGAGGTGGTGGAGGTCACCGTCGATGAGCACGGCTTGAACCGAAGAGTTCACGAATTCCACCCGATCGACCTGCCGCGTCCACACCTGCTCCAGATCGGTGTGAGTTCCCGAAAAGATGCGCGTGAACGCAGCGATCAGAGCACCCCTTCGAAGCGAGCCGGCCCGAACGACGTCGAGCAAGCCGTCGGCGACCTGAGCATCCGGCGCCATCCGCATCGAACCGCCCGTGTACTGGCTGTTGGAGAACGAGCTGAGCACCGTGCGCGCGTCATCTATCCCGTCCGCGTAGCGAAGCGTGTTTTCTTCGTACTGCAGCCTGACGACGCAAACAAGAACTGCCGCGATGTAGCCCGCTGCACCGAGGAATTTGAACCGCTCGTTGGTGAGCTCTCCGGCTCGGGCGACGAAGCCGGTCCCCATCGTATTGATGAAATGGATGACGCCGTCGTCGTGGGTCAATCGGAGCACATCGATGGGGGTGCTCTTGCCTCGAACGATCGCGTCGGTGGCGGCTTGAAGGGCGGTGATCCCAAAGTGCCGCAAGAAGGAGTTGCCCGTGCCGAGAGGAAGCATGGCAAGCTCGCACTCACGCGCAGCGCTCGAGGCCATGAGCCCGTTGACGATCTCGGCAGCGGTTCCATCACCGCCGACCGAAAGAAAACGTCGGCAGCCGTTGCTGGCCGCCCGCCTCGCCAGCTCGGTCGCGTGCTTCGGTTCCTCGGAAAACGCGACCTCCAGCGAGAGTCCGCGACGCTCCAAACTATTTAGCGCATCCGGTGCGGCTTTTTCGCAGCGTCCCCCGCCAGCAGCTCGATTGACGATTGCGTAGTAGGCGCCGCTCACGGCTCGTCAGTGCTCTGCGCGGGTACAGGTGTGACACGCAAGACTTCCCCGTCACCGCTCCCGCCGTCGTTGGTGATGTAGAGCAAGCCGTCGGGGCCTTGCCGAGGCGTGCGGAGGCGCCCTTGGTTTTCGATGGCGCGCTCATCGCCGGTCACCTTGCCCTCGGCGTCGACGAAGTAGATGTGGAGGTGCTCCGCTCTCAAGGTGGCCACGGCCAGGGCTCCATCCCAATTGCCCCAGGCCCTGCCTTCGAGGAAAGTCGCACCCGCCAGCGCGAGCGTGGGCGAGCCGCTCGACCAGACGGCGGGTACCGCACCTGGGAACTTATCGAGATCCGTCATCGGCACCGATTCGTTGTATCCGGGTACCGGATCCCAGCCGAAGTTGCCGGGCACGAGTAGATTGATTTCATCGTCGATCGATGGACCGTGCTCGGCGGAAATCCCGATGCCGTCGGATCGAAATGCCATCCCTTGGATGTTGCGATGCCCGTTCGAAAACCATCGAAAGCCACCGGCGTTGCCGGCAGCGCCGGCGCCATTACGATCGACTCGCAGGACTTTTCCGCCGAGCGAGTCGTCGCTCTGTGGATTTGTACCGATGGCCGCATCGCCGGTGCCGACCCAGAGCCATCCATCGGGGCCGAAGCGTGGCCGGCAACCACTATGCCGTCCCGTGCTGTAGGGCATCCCCGTCACGATGTCCTCACGCCCGACCA
>CAMYMX010000715.1 GCA_947259605.1 uncultured Polyangiaceae bacterium
ATGAGGGTGTTGCGGTAAAACGCGGCGACGAGGTGCTGCTCCGGTGCGATGTACCAGACCGTCTGGTCGCCGCCGGTGAAACGGTTGAGCACGCCCGATTCGGTGAGCTTGTCGAGCGTGCTGGTGATCCACCCTGCGTCTTGGAGCTGCGCGCCCAGGGTCGTCGGCGTCGTTGGGTGGTCTCTGAGGTAGCTCAGGATCGGCGCCATGGCTTCGAGCGTTTCGTCGAGCGTGAGCGCGCGCTCGGCGCCCAAGAGCGCGAAGGTGACGATTGCTGTCGGGATGGCCGGGGTTGCGCGGTTGATCCGGTGGCATACCTCGACGGCGAAACGCTCGACTTCTTTCCCCTCGGCGCGGGGGTCGCGCTCGATTTCCTCGAGGCGCGCCCGCATCCCGATGGGCTCGCCGAAATCGATGCGGACTCCGCTCATGCGGCCCGGCTGCGTCCGCGCAAACCTCAGCAGCCAGGCGAGGCCTTCGGGCTTTTTGCTTCCGCCCAGGGACTCCGCGGTCATCGAGGCCACTTCCGCAAGCTGCTCGTACACGACCGAGACGGGAACCACCATGGCGTCCGGGCCTTCGCTGGCACGCACCGCGTCGACCACATAGCGCAACGCGCCGTAGCGAGGCGGGCGAAGCTTCCCGGTTCGGCTCCGGCCGCCTTCGATCGACCAGCTCAAGTTCTGCCCCGTTTCGACGAGGTGGCCGAGATACGAACGAAGCGCAAAGCGGTACACCGGATTGTCGTGCGTGTCTCGGCGAATGTAGAGAACGCCCGCGCGGCGCAGAATCGGCCCGATCGGCCAGAAGTCGAGGTTGTCGCCACCAAGGACATACGCTGGCCTGATGCCGGCCTCTTGGGCGACCTGCTCCAGATAGAACATGTCGAGGTAGGAGCGGTGGGACGGAAGCCAGATGATGGCGTGCTCTTTGTCGAGCTCCCGCAGCCTGGCCAACGACTCGCGGTCGACGTCGATCCGGTAGCGGCGCGAAAGGATCGCACCCATCCCTCGGTAGGCAGCGGTGGCCGCGGCGTCGTGCCGCGCGATCATCTCGCCGAAGGCTCGCACGGCGAGCGCCTCGAGCTTCGGCAGCGGTTCTTGGAGCTCTTCGCTGAGTTTGACCAGCCCGCTGTGAAAGCGCTCGCGCTGCATGATCGTTGCAATGGTTGCCTCCACGATCACGTTCCTTTCGATGACTCGCCGAGGATCGCGATGTAGTTGTTCCGGACTTTTCGGATTTCATCGTCAAGCGTGTCGTGCGTCCATGACGAGGTATCGACCGGCGGGAGGATCACGGCTTCGACGACCGCCGGCCGAACCACCAGAGCGCCTTTGGGTAGTGCGTCGAGGACGTTGCGAAACACCACCGGAACAATCGGCACGCCCGCGTCCATGGCCAAGTGGAACGCGCCCTTCTTGAATGGGCCGACGGCCGTCGTGGTCGACCGGGTGCCTTCGGGGGCAATGATCAAGGAGCGCCCGTGGCGAAGCGCTTCCACCGCCGGGGCGAGCGCCTCGATTGCCTTCGCGGTGTTCGAGCGATCGACGAACACGGCACCTGCGGCCCTGAATAGGGGCCCAAAAATCGGGTTGTGACGAATCTCTTGCTTGGCGATGCCAGTGAAATCTCGACGCAGAAGCTTGAGCATCAAGATCAGCTCGAGCCCGCTTTGATGATTGAAGATGAACACCGCAGGACGATGCGACCAGAGGTGCTCCTGGCCCTCGACCCGCAGGTCGATCCCCGCAGCCGACGCCGCCAGATCTCCCCAGACCGACCCCATGACGTTGATCGCTTCGCGCTTCGAGCGGTTGAGGAGCCCGGCAGCGACGCCGAACCCCACCGATGGCGCGAGGCTTCCGTAGAGCAGCCCGGTGCGGGCGATGTCACCCATCGTCGGCCTGCCGCGACTGGTGAAGCGGCGCACGGGCCATTGCCGCTCCTTGGCGATCTGCGCGAGCTTTCGATTTGGATTCAACGGACGCGGACGGCCTACGATGTCGAACAGCGGCAGGTCCTCGTGACTGTCTGAATAGAAATAGCTTTCGTCGAGCTCGAGGTCGTACTTCGCCGCGAGGCTCCGCCCGGCAAT
>CAMYMX010000716.1 GCA_947259605.1 uncultured Polyangiaceae bacterium
TCTGGAAAGGTGCCGTCGGGCTTCATGAGCTGCAAAAAACCCATTCCTTTTTCTTTGCAGACGCGGAAGTCGTCCTCGCCGAACGCGGGCGCCAGATGAACCAGCCCCGAGCCGCTATCGAGCGACACGAAGTCCGCATCGATGACCTGCCAGGCAGGACCGCCTTGGGGCTCGGCGTAGCGGAAGGGTGGCTCGTAGCTCATGCCGACCAGCTCGGAACCCTTGCGCGTCGCAACGACGTTTGCCTCTTCGCCTAGGACTCTTCCGACGAGCGCCGCTGCGAGAATCAAGCGCTCTCCATCTTCGAGCTCGACCGTCGCGTAGTCGGTCTTCGAACTCACCGCGAGCGCGATGTTCGACGGAAGCGTCCACGGCGTCGTCGTCCAGGCAAGAAACGAAGTACGCGCCTCGCCGACGACCGGAAAGCGGATCATGACCGAAGGGTCGTCGATGGTCCGGTACCCTTGGCCGACTTCGCCGGCAGAGAGCGCCGTCCCGCCTTGCGGCCACCACCAGACCACCTTGTAACCCTGGTAGAGAAGCCCCTTGTTGAACATCTCCGAAAGCGCCCACCAGACACTCTCGACATACGACTTGTGAAAGGTCACATATGCGGAATCGAAATCGACCCAGAAACCGATCCGCTCGGTCATCTTCTGCCACTCGCCGATGTACTTGAACACCGAGTCGATGCACTTGCGGCTGAACGCTTCGACGCCGTACTCCTGAATCGCCTCGCGACCGCTGATGCCAAGCTCTTTTTCGACTTCGACCTCGACCGGTAAGCCGTGGGTGTCCCATCCGGCACGCCGGGGCACGTAGTAGCCGCACATCGTTCGGTAACGAAGGAAGACGTCCTTCATGACTCGGGTGAGCACGTGGCCGGGGTGCGGCATGCCGTTGGCCGTCGGCGGCCCCTCGTAGAAGATGAAGGGCTGCTTCTCCTCGCCGCCTTCGAGGGTCTTTTCGAAAATCCGGGTGTTCTCCCAGAACGCGAGCTGGGTTGCGTCGAGCTCGGGAAAAGAAACCTGCGGAGAGACGGGGTCGAACATGGCCCCGCGGCATACCACGCCAAGCCGCGATTTCCACCGGGACCTGCTGGTTTGAGAAAGTACGGCGCTCCTGATAGACCGCGCTCATGGCTCAGTTGATTGACGGGAAGGCGCTTGCCAAAGAAGTGCGGGCAGACGTCAAGACCAGGGCGGATGCCTTTCGGGCAACGCACAACCGATCGCCGGGCTTGCACGTCGTGCTCGTCGGCGACGACCCGGCCTCCCAGGTTTACGTTCGCAACAAGGAGCGGGCCGCTGCAAAGGCCGGGATCGAGGGTCGCGTCCACCGCCTCCCCGCCGAAACCTCCGAAGCGGACCTCCTCACTCTCATTTTCGAGCTCAACGGGGACGACCACATCGACGGCATCCTCGTCCAGCTTCCGCTTCCCGATCATCTTCACGATCAGACCATCGTGGACGCGATCGACCCTGCGAAGGATGTCGACGGCCTGCACCCCTTTAATTCCGGGCTCCTGGTAGTCGGCCGCAGGGGCCTTCGCCCCTGCACGCCGAGCGGCTGCATGCGAATGCTCCAACACGTGGGATGCGACCCGAAGGGCAAGCGCGCCTTGGTTCTCGGCCGCAGCACCCTGGTCGGAAAGCCAATCGCATTGATGCTCCTCGAGAAGCACGCGACCGTCACCATCGCGCACTCGCGCACGGAGGACCTCGCCGAACGAGTGCGCGAGTCCGATATCGTGGTCGCCGCCGTGGGCCGCGCGAACCTGGTCCAGGGCGATTGGATCAAAGACGGCGCCGTCGTCATCGACGTCGGCATCAACCGCCTCGACGACGGCACCCTCACCGGCGACGTCGACTTCGAAGGCGCGAAAGACCGAGCCGCTTACATCACGCCAGTCCCCGGCGGCGTCGGCCCGATGACGATAGCCATGCTCCTTAGCAACACCGTAGACGCGGCTGAAGCCCGGATTATGTGATTCACGGGCGCTGACGCTGACGTACGTGGGGGTGCGGGATGGGGTGGGGTTGCTGAACGTGGGATCTGGTTTGGTTTATTTACGCCCGCCCCCCCCCCCCCCCCC
>CAMYMX010000717.1 GCA_947259605.1 uncultured Polyangiaceae bacterium
TCGGGGACGCCGCAAGTCCGGGCTGCTTGACGCGCTCGGGACGATGCCCAAGGATCCCGCACTCTTTTAGCTCGGGACGGGGACCATCAACACGTGTGCGGCATCGCGGGATTGCTAACAGTCGATCAAAAGGCCGCGCCAGAGGCCGATGCGGTGCGTCGAATGTGCGACGCAATGACGTACCGCGGCCCGGACGACCACGGTCTGCGAATCGATGGCCCCTGCTGCTTGGGCCATCGCCGGTTATCGATCATCGACCTGCGACCAGAGGGCGCGCAGCCGATGACCAACGAAGACGACACCATTTCGGTCGTCGTGAACGGAGAGATATACAACTTCGTCGAGCTTCGGAAGGAGCTCGAGCGGCGCGGACACCGCTTCAAGTCCCGCTCCGACTCCGAGGTTGTCCTGCACCTCTACGAAGAGCATGGCGTCGATTTCGTGGATCACCTGCGCGGCATGTTCGCCATTGCGCTTTGGGATGCCCCGCGAAAGCGCTTGGTCCTTGCTCGAGACCGTTTCGGAAAGAAGCCCCTCTTCTATCACGCCGGTTCGCGCGACTTCGTGTTCGCCTCCGAGCTTGGCGCCCTCGCCGCGTCGAGGCGTTTCGAAAAGCGGCCGAACCTCGCCGCGATCGATGCGTTCATCACCATGCAATACGTGCCAGCGCCGATGACGGCATTCGAAGGCGTGAAGAAGCTGCCCGCCGGGCACCGGCTGGTCTGCGAAGCTGGCGTCGTCCACGAGCCCGAGCCCTACTACCGTCTGCGTTTCGATGAACCTCGTGACGGCGGCGACATCGACGCACTGACAGCGGAGTTGCGGGAAATCGTCGAAGAGTCCGTGCGCGTCCGCATGGTGTCCGATGTCCCCCTTGGCGCGTTCCTTTCGGGAGGCATTGATTCTTCGCTGATCGTCGCTCTGATGGCGCGCCAGTCCTCACAACCGGTCAAGACGTTCTCGGTCGGCTTCACGAGCAAGGACAAGAGCGAGCTTCCGTACGCCAAGCTCGTCGCCGAAAGGTACGAGACCGATCACCACGAGATGATCGTCGACCCCGACATGACCTCCGTAGTCCCACAGCTCGTGCGGCACTACGGCGAACCCTTTGCCGACACGTCCGCGCTGCCTACCTGGTACCTGTGCGAGTACACGCGGACCGGCGTAACCGTCGCGCTGAGCGGTGATGGAGGAGACGAGGCCTTTGCCGGCTACCGGCGGTACAAGCATTGCCGCACCGCGCGGAACATTCGTCGACTCCCCTGGCCGCTGCCGCAGCTGCTGGCAGGAGTCCTCACGCGCGTTCCCACGCCCCAAGCGCAAGAAGTTCGTGACTACGGCGAGCGCATCATGCAGCCGGAGTTTCAGCGCTTCCTCGGCCTGACCGCGCCCATCCCCCACAAGGACCGCATGGCGATCTACACGCCGGCGATGCGGGAGCGCTTCGCGCACGATCAGATGGCCGTGGAGTTCGAGCGGCTGTTCAAGGCGTCGCGCGCGAAAGATCCGGTCAACCGGATTCTCGATGTCGACATCCAGACTTACCTGACCGACAACATTCTCACCAAAGTCGACATCGCCTCGATGGCCCATTCGCTCGAAGTGCGCTGTCCGCTGGTCGACCAGGAGCTGATGGACTTTGCAGCGTCGCTACCTGGTTCGTTGAAGCTCCGCGGATTCACGAGCAAGTTTCTGCTCCGCCGGATGTCCGAAGAGCTTTTGCCACGTCCGATCCTCACTCGCTCCAAACAGGGCTTTGGGCTTCCGATCGATCGCTGGATGCGGGACGAGCTCGCGCCGCTTTCGCGTGATGTGCTCCTCGACCAGCGAGCTCGCGAGCGGGGCATTCTCGACCACGCTGCCGTCGAAGACATGCTCGCCCGCCACCAACGAGGAGAGCCGAGAGGATTTCAGCTTTGGACGTTGATGATCTTGGAGCTCTGGTACCGCGAGTGTCTCGAAAGCGGCGCCTAGCCGTTGACCGCCATGATGCTCCAGGCGATGATCAGCTGCGCCGCATAGTAGAGTGGTAGCCCCCAGAGGCGATTGACGAAACCGTTCGAGACGAAGCGATCTCGTACGACGGCGATGTCGG
>CAMYMX010000718.1 GCA_947259605.1 uncultured Polyangiaceae bacterium
ATTGAATGACGATGTCCGTGCAGCAGCCGATCGAGACCATCGTTCGAAAACCCACGATGAGATGTGGCCTGGTGTGATGTTATGCGTCGGGTAGGGTGTGGGCGCGGGGCAATTTCTCGTATCTTGGTGAGCTACAAACCTTGGCACCAACCCCAAAGGGTGCAACACAGTCGTCTATGTTGTACCGAAACGTTCTCATTCTCCTGGCCTCGATGGCCTTCATCCTCGCCCTCGGATGCTCCAGTAGCGAAACCGCCGGCGGAACGACACAGAAGCTCGAGGCCGATTGCAGGCAGGAGCTCGCGGACCTCGAAGATGACGACTGGCTCTGTGGCGAAGCTTTGAAGGTTGAGTGTGAGGATGGCGGCGCAGATCCGGACTACATCTATCTCGTGCCCTCGGGCGAAACTCCCGCAAGCTGCGATGACCTCGAACTCGCTCTCAACGACGAAGGGCAAGGGCCCTTCGTGGGACTGGGCGACCACGAAGTCGTCGTGGAAGCCAGCATAGATGGGGCGCCCATCGAGGACTGTGAATCTACGCTGACGATAGTGGACACCCAGCGGCCGGAGGCAAACGAAGCGACGATCGAGCTCTGGCCCCCAAACCACAAGTTCCACACGATCTCGGGCGAGGACTGCGTTCAGGATGCCTGCGACCAGGATCTCAAGGTCGCCTTCCACTCGGCTTCGAGCGACGAGCCGGTCAACGGCAGGGGCGACGGAAATACGGAGCCGGACATCATCCTGGAGCGTGATCAGGTGCAGCTCCGCTCGGAACGGCAAGGCGGCAGCAACGGCCGCACCTACAGGCTTGGCTGGACAGCGGTCGATGCTTCCGGCAACCCGGCCTGCGGCGAGTGCGTCGTGAGGGTCCCGCATGACCAGAGCGGCAAAGACGTCGACGATACAGACGAGCCCGCATACGTCATGGAGCTCGATTCCACAGAGTGCGACGACGGCACAGGTGGCACCGGCGGCGACGGTGGCATGGGTGGCGACGGCGGTGCTGGCGGCGTCGTAGTCCGTTAAACGACGCTTACTCCACCCTGGAATTTCGCTGACTTTCATGGCCAAATGCCCTCTTGCGTGCTTCAAAGCTGGAACTCGGCGAGACTATCGAAATGCATCCACAGCGGAATATTACTATTGCACTTTCCTTTGTGGTGGCCTTGCTCGCCTCGGCGTGCAGCACCACTAGCAGTGACCCGCGCAATCTGGACGGCGGCGTCGACTTCGTCGACTTCGTCGACGGGGCGACGCCTCCCTGCGAACTCGACACTAGCGGCGTGTGCGTGATCGAAGACGGAGGCGTGATCATCCCAACGGAGGACGGCGGAACGACGCAGTGCTTCTTCATCCAATGCGACGGGCGCGTCTCGGACAATGACGGCGACGGATTGATCGATAATCGGGATCCCGAGTGTCTAGGCCCCTGCGACAACTACGAAGGGGAGGAGTTGCTCTCCGGAGTCGGCGGTGAAACCGGCGAGCAGTGCAAGGCGGATTGCTACTTCGACTTTGGAAATGGCGCCGGCAACGACGACTGCAGATGGAGCCGGAGCTGCGATCCGCTCGAGCCCAAGGTCAAGTGCACCTATGATGAAGGTCTGCTCGGGAGCAGAAACTGTCCTGAAACCCAGTCACAGCTCTGCGAGGATGTGTGCGTGCCGCTCACGCCCAACGGCTGCGATTGCTTTGGCTGCTGCACATTCCCGGAGCTCGACGGCGAGGGTCCGGGCGGCGGTCCGGGCTATGTGTACATCGGCTCCGAATCCGGCTGCACCTTCGATACCGTGACCGACCCTGCGCACTGTCAGGCATGTACGCCGGCGGGGTCCGAGATCGTTGGGACCGGTAGAACGTCATCGGCGCCCACGTCCTTGGCTTGCTGCGGGGCGTCCTTGAGGGCCTGCGGGCTCGTCGCGATGCAGATCTGCTTCACGTTTTCGCGTGCGACCGGCACCATGAAGTTCAGCACATGGGGACCATGTTGAGAACCGAATTGCGCGGTACTAGCTTGTTCTGTCACCTGGTGTGCCACGCCGACAGGGCCTTTGTTTCTACTACGCTCATGACCCGGCGAG
>CAMYMX010000719.1 GCA_947259605.1 uncultured Polyangiaceae bacterium
ATTTAGGTGAGAGACCTTCGCGCACTCGTCGTAGACGACTCCTCGTTGAATCGCCGCACAATCGCGGCGATCCTCAGGGACATTGACGGAATCTCCGAGGTGGACGTTGCGCGGGATGGAGCGGACGCTCTACGAGTGGTCGAAGCCACTCCACCCGACTTCATCACGTTGGATTTGGACATGCCGCGCGTCGACGGCTTCGAATTTCTTCAACTTCTGATGGACCGTCATCCACTTCCTGTGGTCGTCGTGTCCGGTCTTTCGGCCAAAGAAAACATCTTCCGCGCGCTCGAGCTCGGAGCGATCGATTTCATCGAAAAACCACACGGGGGGGAAGCTCCCCTCGAATGCTTGCGAGACCAGCTCGTCGAGAAGGTGCGTGTCGTGCAGCAGCTATCGCCGCTCGCCCTCCAACATGACCTCGCGGATGTCTTTGGACTCGATGCGGACCCCAGTGCGCCGGTGCGTCGAACGCACGAGCCCACGGTGCTCAAGAGGGTGCCCTCCAAGGTCATCGCGATCGGTGCATCGACAGGCGGACCGCGCGCGCTGGTCGCGCTGCTCCGTCACCTACACGACGACCTCGACGCCGCACTGGTGATCGCCCAGCACATGCCCGCTCGGTTCACGCGCACCTTTGCGGCTCGGCTCGACAAGGCTGGCGTTTTCAAAGTTACTGAGGCCAAAACCTACGAGCGGCTCGCTCGTGGGCACGCGTACGTCTGCCCGGGTGGTCGGTGCATCGAGATTGTTCCGTCGGACCGCGGCCCGGCCATCCGAGTCGTTCCGCCCGATCGACGGTCTCGTTACGTCCCTTCCGTCGATCAGCTCTTCAGCTCTGCAGCTCGCGTGCTCGGGGACAAGGCTATTGGCGTCGTGCTCACCGGCATGGGAGACGACGGTGCGAACGGAGCGCGCGGCATTTTCGCGCAGGGAGGAAGAGTCCTGGTCGAGGCCCCGGAAACCGCAGTGGTTTCGGGCATGCCACTGGCCGTTCAGCGCAGTGGGGTGCAGCATCATGCACTCGGGATCTGGGCTCTTGGCGATATGCTCGCAGAGCTCACCCGGCCAAGCAGGCAATGAGGAGCGAACTTTGAGCGCGCCGTTTCGTATCGTAGGATTGATCTAGCCATGCAACGGTATCGCTGCCTCGTGGTCGAAGACTCCAAAACGATGCGCAATATGTTGGCGGAATCCCTCCTTCGAATCCCTGGCATGGAAGTCGTCGAGGCCGACAACGGGCTAGCAGGCATCCGCGCGCTGGCGGCCGGGCAGTTCGATCTCGTCTTGACCGACGTCAACATGCCGGTGATGGATGGACTCAAGCTCGTGCGGCACGTCCGGGGCGACCCGCGCCACGAAAACACGCCAATTGTGATTATCACGACGGAGAATGCGCCCAACGACCGCGACCGCGCAATGGCGCTCGGAGCGAACGCCTATATCGAGAAGCCGATCCAAGCGCCTCGCGTGATTCGTGCGGTGAAGAAGCTACTCGAGGTTGGACGACCATGAGCGATGAAGACGCCCCGTCGATGGGAAGAGGCATCCTGCACCCCGAAGGCATCAAAGCGACGAGAGAGCTCGCCGCCGGCCTCGTTCATGAAATCAACAATATTCTCGGTGTGATCATCGGGAACGCGCACCTCGCCAAGAAGAATGCTTCGAACCCTGCTGCGAATGAGAAGTACCTGGTCGAGGTCCGGCACGCGGCGGAAGAGGGGCGCGAGCTCATGCGTGATCTCGCAGCTTTTGCGAGCGACAATCCACTTCAAACGCGGGTCCTTTCTCTGAACGACCTCGTTACGAGCGCCGTGTCGGACCTCGAAGCCGCCGTCACGCTCGACCTGAGCAGTCGAGATCCAGTGGTCCGTCTCAACCTCTGGCTGGCGCAAGATGCCCTGGGCAGGCTGATTCAATTCATGGCTTCTACCAAGACCGTCGCATCGATCCGACTCGCAACCCGAGTGGTCGGCGCTGCGGCCGTCTTGACGATCGAAGACGACGGCGTGACCCCAAGCGATCGAGATCTTCGAACGATATTCACGCCCTTCGCGAAAATCGACCGCCGC
>CAMYMX010000720.1 GCA_947259605.1 uncultured Polyangiaceae bacterium
TCTGCACGTGGTCGGTTCCATCGTGCCTCCTCCAGATCCGCAGTAGCCCGCGCGCCGTCATTCGCAGGCCTTTTTCGGCCGGAGCAGCCTGGCGGCTTGACGCAGAGCCCTCGGCAAAATAGAACACGTTTCACTTCTAGTGGACCTTTTTCTACCCGGAACCGGGAGGTGGACATGGCGAGAATAGCCAACACAGCAGAGTACTTCGACACCCTTGCCGATCGTTTCCTGGCCGACCAGGCCAAGGGTGTGAACGCGACCATCCAGTACACCCTGTCCGGCGACGGTGGTGGCGAGTGGACCATCACGATCGCAGACGGCGGGTTCAAGGGCGTGCAGACTGGTGGCGTCGAGAAGCCGACGCTCAACGTGATGATGGACGCCGCGAAGTTCGTCGAGATGGCGAACGGCGATCTCGACGGTCGCAAGGCGTTCCTCACCCGAAAGCTCAAGGTCAAAGGCAACATCGCCCTCGCGCAGAAGATGCAGAAGTTTTTCCCACAGGGCTAATCAACGCTCAGGAAGCGGTACACAGCCATGAGCGAGATTCTTTCGGCTCCGTACGTTCTCGAATACACGTACACCCGCAGCACCGGGCCGGTGGTCGGCCGCTTCTTGGAAAGCCTTCGGTACGAAGTGCTCGAAGGCGTCAAGACGGCGGACGGTCGTGTGCTTTGCCCTCCTCTCGAGTACGACGAGGAAGGTGAGCCCACGACAGACGAGTTCGTCCAGCTGCGGCCGTCCGGCACGGTGAAGACTTGGTCATGGGTCCCGGAGCCCCGCAAGGGGCATCCGTTCGACCGCCCCTTTGCGTGGGCGCTCATTCAAATCGACGGCGCCGACAATGCGATGGTCCATGCCGTCGATGCACAGAACGCGAAACGGATGCGGACCGGGATGCGAGTGCGTCTGCATTGGGCGGATGAGAAGCACGGGACGATTCGCGATATCGCTTGCTTCGAGCCCATGGCGTCCTACGTGCCGAGTCCGGTTCATCTCGAGTACGACGTGAATCCTGGCAAGCACTACAGCGCGTATCTGCGCGGCCTGCAGGACGGCAAGCTCATTGGCGGGCGCGATCCCGAGGCGGGGAAGGTGTACGTGCCGCCCCGCGGGGCCGACCCGATGACGGGCAACCCCACGAACGAGTATGTCGAAGTCCCCGACGTCGGCGTGCTCACGACGTTCACGATCATTCGGATCCCGTTCGAGGGCCAGAAGCTCACGCCGCCCTATTGCTTCGGCGCGATCGTGCTCGATGGCGCGGACAGTCCGATCTATCACCTGATCAGCGGTGTCCCGCACGACGAGATTCGGATGGGCATGCGTGTAAAGGCGAAGTGGAAGCCCCAAGATGAATGGGAGACCTCGCTCGAGAACATTCTCTACTTCGAGCCCACCGGTGAGCCGGATGCGCCTTTCGATAGCTACAAGGAGCATCTCTAGTGCGCGACGTCGCCATCGTTTCCTTCTCTCAGCTTCCGTCGGTCAAGGCGATCGACGCCACGGACGAGGCGGAGCTCGTTCAGCCAGTCACCTCGAACGCGATGAAGCAGGTGGGTCTCACCCAGGACGACATCGGATTCACCTGCTCGGGGAGCACCGACTACCTGCCGGGGCGTCCTTTCTCGTTCGTTGCAGCGGTCGATGGTCTAAAGGCCTGGCCGCCGATTCGCGAATCGCACGTCGAGATGGATGGGGCCTTTGCGCTCTACGAAGCATGGGTCCGCCTCATGCACGGCGACATCGACACCGCACTGGTGTTTTCTTTTGGGAAGAGCTCGCTCGGCTCCGTTCCCGACATCCTGAATCTGCAAAACGACCCGTACTACGTCCAGCCCCTCGGGCTCGATTCAATCAGCGCCGCCGCGCTTCAGGCGCAGGCGATGATCGACGCAGGCACGGCGACCGAGCGTGACTTTGCCGAGGTCGTGGCTCGCAGTCGAGTGAACGCGATCGACAATCCAAACGCGCACATCAAGGGCGACTTCAGCGTGGACGAGATGCTCGAAGAGCCCTACATCAGCTCGCCGCTCCGCAAGAGCTTCTGTCCCCCACTTTCCGATTC
>CAMYMX010000721.1 GCA_947259605.1 uncultured Polyangiaceae bacterium
CGCCTTGCCCAAGTCGCTGCTGTTTTTGCGAGCCTACATGCAGTGGATCGGAGGTGCGGGAATCGTCGTCTTGTCCGTTGCGGTATGGAATGCGACCCGCCCAGGCGGGTTTCGATTTCGAATGTATGGTTCGGGCCCGGAAGGTGAACGTCTCGGTGCAAGCGTACACGCAAGCGCTCTCCAGTTGGTCGCGATCTATGCGCTCCTGACGGCTGCATTGTTCGTCGCCTTCATCGTCGCTGGGATGCCGGTCGAGGACGCAGTGCTTCATGGGCTTGCCACGATTTCCACCGGCGGTTTTTCGCCGCACACCACGAGCATCGGCCACTTCGCATCAAACCCCGTCGTTCTCACCCTCACCATGTTTGGCATGCTGATGGGAGCCACCAGCTTCGGCAATTATCAG
This sequence comes from uncultured Polyangiaceae bacterium, assembly GCA_947259605.1. Lineage (GTDB taxonomy): Bacteria > Myxococcota_A > Polyangia > Polyangiales > Houyiibacteriaceae > SG8-38. The sequence continues at coordinate 407 of CAMYMX010000721.1, forward strand.
AGGCTTGCGCGCCGTTCTCAGGGCGACGCACAGCACCGCGATCCGCAACTCTACGCTCTCGCCATCATCGTCTTCACAGGGGCTTTGTTGCTCTTCGTCCTCGAGGGCCGGCCCTGGCACGCCGTGTTTGACACGGTCAGCGCAGTGACGACAACAGGGTTTTCGCTCGACGAGCCGACCGGCTGGTCGTCCACGCGAAAGATGTTCACGACCCTCTGGATGGCTATTGGTGGATCTTCCGGGTCGACAGCGGGCGGGTTGAAGCTCATGCGCTTGATCGTGCTTTTCAAGCTCGCTCAGTGGACTTTTCGACGATCTCTGCTGCCGCCGGAGGCTCAGGTGCCACTCAAGTACGCCGGCACGGCTATCCATGACGAACCACTGCGACACTTGCTTGGTTTCATGGTCGTGTATCTCCTCTTGTTGCTCGCCGGAGGGTCCGCGTTGGTCTTGGCCGGATTCGCACCGCAGGATTCCTTCTTCGAGAGTGCGTCAGCCATTGGGACCGTCGGACTTTCGTCCGGTATCACGGATGCGAGTCTCCCGACCTGGATCAAGCTCCTGCTCAGCCTCGAGATGTGGGCCGGGCGGCTCGAAATCCTACCCGTGCTCGTGCTGCTCTATCCAGGCACCTGGAGGCGGGGCAGGGGGTCGCGCTGAGATCCTTCACCGCGCCCCGAAAAGGTAAGCACATCTGGGGCTCACGCCACCTTGTCAAGAAGGCCTGCTCCTCCTAGGACGCCCTGGCGAAGGGGAACGTTTTCCAGGCCGGCCTGGTGCCGGAACAAAGATCATGAGCAAGACCGCACTATTGACGGGGGCCGCGGGCAAGGTCGGAAGCTACGTGATCGGAGCGCTGGCCCGGCGGGGGATGGAAGTCGTTGCCACCGACGTCCGGTCCGACGGCATCCCGACCGACATTCGCTTCGAGGCCTGTGATCTCACCGATGCCAGTGCGGTCACCCGGCTCGTCGCGCGTGTGAAGCCCGATGTCGTCGTGCACTGCGCAGCGATCGTGGCGCCGGTTTCCTACGCGGAGCCTGAGCTGGCCGAAGCCGTCAACCTCGGTGGCACAGAGAACCTGATCTTTGCAACGAAACGGCATGCGCCGGGCGCGTTCTTCGTCTTCGTGTCGAGCTATGCCGTGTTTGGGCCATGCTCACCGGAGAACCCGGTGCGGCGTTCGACCGATCCCTGCTCGCCCGATGACAACTACGGCTTGCACAAGCTCACCGCGGAGAGCTGGCTTCGTCATTCCGGCCTCCGCCAGTGCTCGCTGCGGCTTGGCGCCGTCATGGATCTCCGCAATTTGATGCCCGAGCACCCGAGCTACCGGCCCTTCGTCTTCATGGTGTCGCTCGATCAGCCCGAGCACGGCGTCGACGTCAGAGATGCAGCGCGCGCCATCGCTTCGGCCGCCGCCCAACAGCACGACGGACATCTGTTCCTGATTGGCGGCGACCAATCCTGGAAAGTCACCGCGCGCCAGCTCCGGGGGGAGGTGTTCGGCGCGGTCGGCATGGCCATGCCTCCCGAAAAGGCGTTTCGGCCGAGCCCTGATCTCTCGACCAAGGACGGCTGGTTCTACGAATGTTGGATGGACGAGAAGTACAGCGAGCAGATGCTCGGCTTCCAGCGCATCTC
>CAMYMX010000722.1 GCA_947259605.1 uncultured Polyangiaceae bacterium
TCCCGCAGATGCGGGCGAGTCTCAGCATTCGCGCGCCCGCTCCACCGAGCATGCTTGCGCTCGAGAAGCCAGCCTTCGTAGCTCGCCCGCACACCGGGCGAAAGCGAATCCATCAGCGCGTCGAATGGGGAGCGCTCCACGGGCTCGGCCTCCTTGCGGGGAGGCGGACCGGGAATCTGACTGAGGACGCCGATGCCAGCAATTCTTACCATGTTCGCCCCAGCCCAATATCCCGAAAGATTCCAGGAAACTCCAAGAACGAAACTCCGACAACCAAGATATGCCGCGTCCTCCGCGAGCTCGGTTTTCGACTCGCAGTCGAGGGCGCTGCCTGAGAAGACGGTCACCAGCTGCTCCGCCCCACCATTCCCGAACCTGCCTCAGGCACCCACGCGCTGCGCATCTTCCGGATGCGGAAACAGCAACCCGCGCACAGACAGGTCCTCATCGAGCTGTGGCCAATGAATCCCGATCCCCTCGCCGATGAGCCGCAAGTCCTCCCGCTGTTCCGGCGTCGCTTCGCGCAGCCGCGGAAACCACGCCAGCGGCACCTCCAGCTTCCGCCCATCTTGGAGCGCAACCCGCATCACACCACCGGCGAACACAACCGATTTCGCGAGAGGTTGTTCAGGTGCCAAAGTAATCATCCACCGAATATGCCATCGTCACGGATTTCAACCAATACTTCACCACCCCCCCACCTCGTTCCACGTGCACATGGGGCGGTTCCCAACCTTCGTCGCTGAAGAAGAAGACTCGGAACCCGTCTCGCCGCAGCACCGTTGGCACGTGTGGTCATCGGCCAGCGCATTCAGAAGTTGCTCCGCCCGAGTCGGCCCCCCGTCATCAGCGCGTGTAGCCGTAGAAAACGAAGTCATCATCCTCGCCGCACTCACCGACATCGAACCCAACCGGCACCGCGGCGCAGCCTACGTGGGCATGTCGCGCACACGCGCAACAGCGACCGACAGCAGCCGATAACCCCTGTACTCCGACCGTAAGTGCTTGACTCGGCCAGATACGGGATGTAGCTTTTAGGCTACATGCCCCAATTGGATGACACACGTCGAAATCGAAGTCCGCGTCTACAAGACGCCCGACGGCCGCTGCCCGTTCGACGACTGGCTCGCTCGCCTCAGAGACTTCCGCGCAATCGAGAAGATAGACGCCCGCATCGCGCGCCTTCGCTCGGCGCACTTCGGCGACTGCAAGCCCGTGGGGGAGGGCGTGTTGGAGCTCCGCGTCCACTCCGGCCCGGGCTACCGCGTTTACTTTGCGAGGGAAGGACCGGCCATTGTCCTCCTCCTCTGTGCCGGCGACAAAGCGACCCAGCCGCGCGACATCGCTCGCGCCAAGCGCTTCTGGAGGGAGCATAAAAATGCCAACCGTCCCCTATCGTGACCAGCTGTTACAACGCTTGAAGGATCCGGCCCGAGCAGCCGGTTACCTCACCGCCTGCCTCGAAGAGGGCGATGAAGTCTTCCTCATCGGCCTCCGCGACGTCGTCGACGCCCAAGGCGGCATGGCGCACCTCGCCGAGGCCACCGGTCTCAACCGAGAAACCCTCTACCGAACCCTCTCCGAAAACGGAAACCCCCGCCTCTCGAGCCTCGGCCTGATTGTCGAGGCGCTCGGCCTGCGTTTGAGCATCGAATCGCCAGGGGACGGACCGCGCGCGGTGTAGTAGCAGCCTCTCCCCTCACTTCATCTTCCGCTGAATCCCCGCCAGCTCCTGCCGAATCCCCCGCAGCTCGTACACCACGTTGCGCATTTGGTCAGCCACCGACGGCTGCGTCATCGCCGGCGCCGGCCGAAAAATCTCGAACGCCGCAATCAGCGCCAGCACCACCACGATGGTCCGCGTATTCGAATTCGGTTCAGTCATTGGCCTCTCCGTTTCTCTCGTTGAGCCGCCGAAGCCGCTCCTCGATGAACGCCGCATACTCCGCCTCTTCCCGCAGATGCGGGCGAGTCTCAGCATTCGCGCGCCCGCTCCACCGAGCATGCTTGCGCTCGAGAAGCCAGCCTTCGTAGCTCGCCCGCACAC
>CAMYMX010000723.1 GCA_947259605.1 uncultured Polyangiaceae bacterium
GGCGCTCCGGGTTCTCGAGCGTTTCGATGATGTCGTACGCAAACGCGGCGCCAACGTGTCCGTCGACGACGCGATGATCGAGCGAGAGGGAAAGCAACATGACCTTGCCCACGACGATTTTTCCGTCGCGAACCACGGGCTTCTCTTTGATTCGATGGACGCCCAAGATGCCCAGCTCTGGATGATTCAGGATCGGCGTCGCGAGAAGGCCACCTCGTTTGCCGAGGGAGGTCACCGTGAATGTGGAACCCCTTAAATCTTTGGGCGAAATCGTTCCGTCCCTCGCCGACCGTGCAAGAAGCTCAATTCGGCTCGCAAGCTCGAAGAGCGAGAGCCGGTCCGCGTCGTGCACGACCGGAACCATCAGTCCGGCCTCGGTCGCCGTTGCCACGCCGATGTTGTAGTATTTCTTGTAAACCAGCTCCTTGCTGCGCTCATCGACCGCAGCGTTTAGGACGGGATGCCTGGGCAGCGCGTCGGCTACGGCTTTGACCACGAAGGGCAAGTAGGTGAGCTGGACCCCCCGGCGCTCCGCCTCGGGCAAGAGCCGCCGCCGAAGCTCCACCAGCGCCGACGCATCACACTCCTCGACGAAGGTGAAGTGCGCTGCCGTCGTCTTGGAGCGGTGCATCCGTTCGGCGATCGTGCGCCGCATACCGAGGATCGGGCGACGCTCTTCGAGCGTTGTATCGGTCCGGTCCTCGGCGACGAACGCGCGCACGTCATCCGCGGTCACCCGCCCCTCCGCCCCGCCAGGACGAACGCGCCGAAGGTCCACACCAAGTTCGTCGGCCAAGCCTCTCGTCGCGGGCGTCGCCAAGGGCTTCGCGTCGAAGTAGGCATGCTCGGAACCGCTCTCGGCCCCGGCCCCCCGGTCCCGGCCTCCCCGCCCCGGTCTCGAAACCGCTCTCGGCCCCGGCCCCTCGGCCGCGCTCTGAAAAAGCCCGGCCCCGGGTACCTGATCCCGGATCTCCCCCACGGCGGTCGCCGGCGGCCTCGAAGATCGCCGCATGACAGACACGTTCGAGGCCGGCTCGGGCTCGAGCGTGAGGATCACCTGCCCCACCTGCGCGACGGCGCCCACCTCGAAGCAAATCCGCTCGACTCGAGCGTCGCAAGGCGCACCAATCGTCACGGTCGCCTTGTCGGTCATCACCTCCACCATCGGTTCGTCCTCGGCCACGGTGTCGCCCACCGCCACGAACCACTCGACGATCTCGCCTTCGGTCACGCCTTCCCCAACGTCCGGAAGCTTGAAGTCGAAGCGCGCCATCGCTCAGTACCTCGCCGTTTCCAAAAGCGCCGGAGCGATGCGGTGCGCCAGCGGAAGATATTCGCGCTCGTGGGTCAAAGGGAACGGCGTGTCCCAACCGGTGATACGAATCGGGGGAGCCTCGAGGTGCAGGAATGCACGCTCGGTGACCAGCGCGACGAGCTCGCCTCCAAAGCCACATGTCCGCGGCGCCTCGTGCACGATCACGATGCGGCCGGTTTTCTTCACACTGGAGGTGATGGTTTCGATATCGAGCGGCCAAAGGGTCCGAAGGTCGATCACTTCGACGTCGACGCCATGCTTGGCCACCTCTTCGGCGGCGGCGAACGCTTCATAGAGCATCGCCCCCCAGGCCAGACAAGAGACCTGCTCACCAGGTCGAACGACCTTTGCTTCGCCGAGAGGCACCCGGTAAGTCGTCTCCGGAACGTCCATTTTCACCGCGCGATACACCCGCTTCGGTTCGAAGAAGAGAACAGGGTCTTCGTCCCTGATCGCTTCGAGCAGGAGCCCTTTCGCATCGTATGGGTTCGACGGGCAGACGACTTTCAATCCCGGCGTGTGAATGAACAAGGCCTCGGGCGACTGGGAATGATACTGACCACCCCGAATGCCCCCGCCATAAGGCGTGCGGACGACCATTGGCACGTGAAACTCCCCGGCCGTTCGATAGCGATACTTCGCTGCTTCGCTGACGAGCTGGTCGAAGCCCGGGTAGATGAAGTCCGCAAACTGAATCTCGGAAACCGGCCGAAGCCCGTGAA
>CAMYMX010000724.1 GCA_947259605.1 uncultured Polyangiaceae bacterium
AGCATGTTGTCCATGCCCTGAATGCGGATGCCGGCTCCTTCGACGTCGCCGGAAACCCGCTGGACCGCACGCTCGATGAAACCCGGCCGAAGGCTGTCGCGCTCGCCGTCTTCGCTCGGCATCAATTCTTCCATCACGCTCGGCAGAGCGAGCTTGCCAATCCCGATTCGGGCGTAGAGGTCCTCTTCGGAACCCGCATGGAATCGTGAGAGCACCTCCTTGGCGCGCTTGGTCTTCAGGAAGCGCGAGAGCGACATGTCGTTCTTTCGCATCTCTTTTTCGAGCAGCTCCTTGCCGAGCTTGACCGCGTGCTTGCGCTCCTCGGCCCGCAGGTAGAGCCGAATACGCGAGCGGGCACGGCTCGTGATGACGAAATCCGGCCAGTCCTTGCTGGGGTGGTGGTTCTTGCTGGTTATGATCTCGACGACGTCACCGTTTTGAAGCTTGTGCCGCAACGGAACGATGGCGCCGTTGACCCGGGCACCCGAGCAGCGGTGCCCGACCTCGGAGTGAACCGCATAGGCGAAGTCGACCGGCGTCGCGCCCCGCGGAAACGTCATCACATCCCCCTTTGGCGTGAAGACGTAGACATCCTCGGGGAAAAGGTCGACCTTCACGCTCTCGTAGAACTCCTCGGGATCGACGACTTCCTTTTGGAACTCCATCAGCTGACGAAGCCAAACGAACCGTGCCGCGTCCTTGGGATCGATGCCGCCGCCGTGTTCCTTGTATTGCCAGTGCGCGGCAATGCCGTAGTCGGCCGTCCGGTGCATTTCGTGCGTCCGTATCTGGATTTCGACGCGCCGGTTGCCCGGGCCAATCACCGTCGTGTGCAGCGACTGGTACATGTTCGACTTCGGTAGCGCGACGTAGTCCTTGAAGCGGCCGGGAACGGGGGTCCACTCCGAGTGAATGACACCGAGCGTGGCATAGCAATCGGCAACGCTCTCGGTAATGACCCGGAACGCGACGAAATCGTGCACTTGCTCGAAACCGATCCCGCTGGACTTCATCTTGCGATGGAGTGAATAGAGATGCTTGCGGCGGCCGCTGACGTTTACGGAGAAGCCGCGGTTGAGCAACATCTTTTTCAGCTTGCTGGTGACGTCGGCGATGTAGCTGTCGGTGTTCTTGGCGACCGTGCGAACCTGCTCATCGAGGACCGCATAGGCCTCGGGCTCGAGGAACTTGAAGCTCAGGTCTTCGAGCTCCGCCTTGAGCCACTGGATGCCCAAGCGGCCGGCGAGCGGCGCGTAAATCTCGATCGTCTCTCGGGCGATGCGCTCTTGCGCGGGCGTAGACATGTGCTCGAGCGTGCGCATGTTGTCGAGGCGGTCGGCGAGCTTGACGAGGAGCACGCGGATGTCCCGCGCCATGGCGACGAGCATCTTTCGGAAGCTCTCCGCTTGACGATCTTCGCGCGAGGCGAAGTTCACCTTCCCGAGCTTGGTCACGCCATCGACGAGGAACGCAACCTCTTCACCGAACACGGTCTTGACTTCGGGCAGGCTGACTTCGCAATCTTCGACGACGTCGTGCAACAGGGCGGCGCAAACGCTCGAAGCGTCGAGCCGCATGTCGGCGATGATGTCGGCCACGGAGACCGGATGGATGAAGTAGTCATCACCCGATTTCCGCATCTGGCCGTCGTGCATGCGCGAGGCATAGACGTATGCCTTGTTGATCAGATCGGTATCCGCTCGGGGATGGTATCCCTTCACCTTTTCAAGAATATTGGTAAGGCGGACCATGATCGGGGACTAACAGGAGAACCTCAATTTAACACCGTCTCCAATTGGTGCCAAGGTTGTGGCGCTTCTGCGGACTTCGGGTGGGTTGAGTGGCATGTCGGGCTTAAAGACAAACATAGGGCCATCGTCCATCAAGCGAAGGATCGCGACGCTGATCGCCATCATTGGGCTGTTGGTGGTTGGGAATCACTTGGCGAGCATCTGGCCTCGGGATGTGGAGATCGCCTACACGGTCGACGCCGATGTGAACGGGATCGCCGTGGACTACGTTCAGGAGGGAGACG
>CAMYMX010000725.1 GCA_947259605.1 uncultured Polyangiaceae bacterium
CCTGGCTCGGAGTGGCCCCCGTCCTCGCCTACAACCTATCGAGCTTCAGCCTTCAGATCATCATCGCCTTCTTGGGCGTTCGCGCGAGCCAAGACCTCGTGGCGCACTGGCGTGGCGAGGACTGCCGATCTCCAATCGTCATCGAGCTCAGCGCGATCCTCCTCTTCGCGTTCGCGCCGTTTTTGGGATGGCGGTTCGGTTCTGGCCACCAAGGTCTGATCTGCGGCATCCTCGTGTTCTTTGGCGCCGCCGGGTTGGTGACTGCCGCCCGCTCCAACCGCCTGTCATTCACGCTATTGGGCGTTGCACTGCTCGCGTCGGTGTCGGGACTTTCTTCGCCTGGCCAGCAGATCGGGTTCTATTCGGTGCTCTTCGGCGGACCGATTGCGCTCGTCCTGCTTGGCCCCTGGGGCAAAGGCGGCGGCAGGAGATTGGCGGTGTCCGGGTTAGTCTCGATCGCCGCCTTTGCCCTCGCGTTGCCCCGAATGCTGCCCATGCTCCGCTACGCAACCGGCCCGGACGCGGCACGGTCGCTGAGCGAGTCGAGGACGACGTACAGCTACATGACCTCCAACGCCACGGACTGGCTGAGCTCGATTCCGTGGGACCTGGAGTTGTTCCCGACAGGCAGGTACGACTTCCTGTTGCACGAGGCCAACTACGCGTTCGGCCCGCTCCTGCTCCTGGTATTGATCGTCCCCTGGAAGAAGTGCAGAGGCGCTGTCCTCGTCGCGCTCGCGAGTGCGCTACTGATCCTTGCGCTGAGCACGAACTTTTCTCCGATATCCGATTGGATGATCGCCGCCGTTTCGCCGCTCGGCAGCTTTCGCGTGCCGAGTAGGGCGATGGTCGTGCTGTGTGCATTCCTGGTGATGGTCGCCATCGCGGCGGTGATTCATGCCACCTCGAGCACAGAAGCGGCCGGCGACCAAGGTCGGTGGGCACATGCGGTACCGACCACGATCTCGCTTCTCGGGGCGATCGCCTTGTTTGCGTTCGGCGCGACCGTTCGAGAGGTGCTCGTCTGGGGGCTCGTGCTCGTCCTCACCGCGGTGTACTTGGGCGCGCGGATGCACCACGAGCCGTCGCGCCGCCTCCTGCCCAACGGCCGTTGGATTCTCGTCCCGCTCGCTATCGCTTCGGTGTTGGCGTTTGAGCAGCGGTTGACGCCCTTCGCGACTCAGCAAGCGATCGAGACGGTTCCTACGTTGATGCGGACCGACGCGCTGAACCGCGAACCGCGACTTGGCGACCCGCTCACGCGGGCTTTCTTCGAGGTGCGCCTCGACAAGTTCCTCAACAACACGGGTTGGGCGACTGATATCTCCACGGTGGCGGGCTACTGGGTGCCTCCCCGCCGTTTTCAGCGGCTCGAGGCGGCATCGCGCCATGAGAAGCTCGACCCGAACGAAGCACGGCTCACGGTTTCTCCTGAGCACGAGAATTTCGAGATCCTTCGCCATCTCTACAACATCTGTTGCGCACTCGGGCAAGGCAACAGCGGTCTCGAAGTCGCCGATCTCGGCGCGACCATTGGCCCTGCGTGGTTCAGCGCGTCGGCCTCTGGGGTCCAAGATTTTTCGCAACTCGTGAGCACTCTCGAAAAGGGGCCCGTCGAGGAGCGTCTCCGACAGACTCTGTGGGTCGTCCGCGGTCCCGATGTGCCCAATGAAGGCGTCTTGCAGTCGCTGTCGAACGACTGTGCCAGCTCACGCGTCATCGGCGTCGATAGGGGAGCCGACCCCGGACAGGTCGTACGTATCCGCTATGAAAGCGTGGGGCGCTGTCCTCTTACCGCGTCCATGAACTACCTCTCCCAGCTGAGCGGTTGGGTCGAAAGCGCCGACGGCACGAGGCAGCCCGTGGCGCTCTTTCCGAGCTACGGCTCACTGACGAGTGCGATCGTGCCCGCTGGGGAAGGCACGCTGGTAATTGCGTCGGTGGCCACGCGGCCGTGGTGGCGCTGGGCGTTGTATCTCGGTGGGGGGCTCTGCTTCCTGCTCGCCTGCGTGCTGGCAAGACGCTGGCGGT
>CAMYMX010000726.1 GCA_947259605.1 uncultured Polyangiaceae bacterium
GGTTTCGAAGGGTTCTCGGCGCGATGTTCAAAGACGCGACGCGCTTCGAGGTCCAGTACTTCGACATCCACGAGCGTGGAGACGGCGTCGTCTACACCGATCGCGTGGACATCTTCGAAGGTGGCGGCCTGCGCATGAACCTCCCCGTTCAAGGGGAGTTCCGCGTCAAGGATGGCCTGGTGACCGAGTGGGTCGACCGGTTCAGCTGGACGACGCTAATCCGAGAAATGGGCCGGAGTCTGCCCGCGATCCTCAAGTACCGATTTGGCCGATAGCCCACGGAAAACTAGTCCCAAGGGCTAGTCGGCTGGCATCCTGAGGCCGATGCGCTTCCCCGTACGAGCGATGCTCGCGATCATGATTTTGGGGTGCGCCTCGGCCGCGCTGGCCGAGGAGCCGGATGCGGGTGCGCCCACTCGAGGGGATGAAGACTCTGCGCCTAAAGCGAAGCCGGAAGAAAAACACCCTCGCCTGGTGAAGCCGAAGGGGGATCGGGAGGACAACGAGCAGCTCGGGGGCGAGCCGTCACTGACGGAGACCGAACAGGGGCCGTCTGCCGAGGTGGACGCCGAGGAAGACGACTGCGACCTCGATTGCCTCGAGGCCCAGCTCGCCGAGGAGGAAAAGAAGGAGAAGCGGAAGAAGGGCACTCTGCGAGTCGGGAGGGAAAGCGGCTCGATCAGTGAGGCAACCGATGACGATGCCGGCGACACCCTCTCCGCAGAGCCGAGCACTACGTCGCTCGCCGAAGCAGAGCCCGAGGCCCCAGCCGACCGAACCCTGCCGATGCGGCTTGGCCCTGTTCGCATCAAGGTGGGGAAGACCGACGACTGGATCGGGATAGGCTTCGCCGCACAATTGGAGTTCGAGTACGACCAACAGTTCGCTGGAGCAGGCGTCTCGAGCGCATCAAATGCGACGATGGAGTTTCGCCGGATCCGGACGACCTTGTCGAGCTCCTTCATCGACGGACGGATCCGAACCCGGTTTCAGATCAACATGACGCCAAGCGCGTTCGAGCTGATCGACATGTGGTTCTCATTCACGCGCTTCAAGTTTGCAACGTTTCGCGTCGGCCAGTTCAAGATCCCGTACGACCGATACCGTGCTCAATCCTTTGCCGCCCTTTCGCTCGTGGACTGGGCGCCTACGACGCGGATGTTTGGCTCGGAGCGCCAGGTTGGCGCGGAGATGTTGGCGGGCGGAGGCTTCCTCGGCCTGGAATATGCGGTCGGGATCTTCAGCGGGGTCAACGCTCGTGCGTCCCACGGCGTGGCGATCAGCGAGGTCTACGGCAACGTGCCGAACAACCCATCGGACTTCGGCTTCGGAGAGGTCGTGAGCTCGTTCCACCCCGAGTTGGCAGGCCGTGTCGCAAAGAACTTCGGACAGATCAACACCGACACCAACAGCGACATTACCGGCTCCGAGAAGCTTCGCCACAGCGTGGGCGCCGGCATCGCATGGGATGCGCGCCCCGTAGCGACACAAGATCTCGGGCTACGTCTCTCGGCGGAATGGCTCGCCAAGATTCGACACCTACACATCAACCTGATCAGCTACCTCGCCTGGTACAAGCCCTGGCAGGGGGGAAAGATTCTCTTTGGACCGATGGGCTTCATGGCAGAGACCGGCTATCGATTCTCACTCACCTGGGAGCTCGCGCTCCAGTACAGCATGACGTACCTGACCCCTTGGCTCCGAAGCGACAGCAGGAGCTACGGCGCGTTTCAGATCGCCAATGCGACCGACCCGGCGTCCGCTATCCAACAATATAGTGAGAACGGCCAGCAAACCACCAGCAACCAGCTGGCGATCGCGGGCACCTCGCACATCATCGGAAACAGTCTCAAGGTCGTCGCCGAAGCCGCATGGGTCGCTCAGCGCTGGGAGGCCGGGCGACGCAACGGCTTTGCGTTCGGCTTGCAGCTCCAGTTCCTCTTCTGATTTCGGAAGGGGCTAGTGGTGGTGACCACCGGGGCCGTGTGGATGCCCGTGCTCGAGCTCTTCGTCGGACGCATCGCGAA
>CAMYMX010000727.1 GCA_947259605.1 uncultured Polyangiaceae bacterium
CAGGCCGAACGCTCCAGATCGATCCGGTCACCATCAGCAAGGGTCGGAGGAACTAACCGATGTTGTCGCGCCTTTGGTACCTGATTCTAGCTTTGGCCGTTGGAGGTGCGCTTGCAGGTGCATTCCTGAACAAGTCAGCCGCGAGCCGAGAAGCGGAGTTTCAGCTCGAAGAGCAACTGCGAAGGGACCATGTCGAGGCAGAGCTTTGGCAGCGACTCGACGCTCGACTTCGACTCGACGCCTTGGCCTCGATTGCGGTCGATTCCGAGGTTCGCCAAACGCTGCGGAGCTCGAGCGGACGCGCTGGAACGCCAGGATCGAGCACCCGAAAGCGCCTGAGCCAGAAACTCGACTCTCTCAACGCGAAGCTCGAAGAGGGCAAGGGAGACCTCGTCTTCGCGATCGATACGGAGGGTGAGGTCGTGGCCACCCTCGAAAAGAACGACATGGGTTCTGTCAAGCTCGACAGGATGCCGCTGGTCCGAGATGCGCTTCGAGGCTTCATGCGAGACGACGTCTGGGTCTACAACGGTGAAGTCTATCGGATGGCCGCACGCCCGGTATTTGACGGTGGCCGATACGTCGGCGCCGTCGTTCATGGGATGGCGATTGGGGACGGGCTTGCCAAACGTCTCGCAGCCAAGCTGCCGAACGCGACCGTAGTCTTCTTCTTTCGCGATCGGTTGATCGCGTCTCACGTGGGCGGTGCCAAGGCGCCAAGCAGCGCAGAGCTGAAGAGCGGTCTCGCGCCTGCGCTCGCCAAGATGGAAAACGGCGAGGGTTCGGTGGAAGTGGGCGAGCGCACTCGTGCGATCGCCACGCTTATCCGGGGCGAAGCCGCGGACGCCGGGGTCGGCTATATCATCGGCCGCCGAGGAAGCACAGTCGGGCTCGGCGGACTTTTCGCAAACACATTCAAAGAAGACGTCGCTTCGCTGCCCTGGCTCTTGGTCATCGGTCTGCCGCTGGTGCTTCTTCTTCTGGGTTTGGCCCTGCTCTACGTCGAGCATGACAAGGGAGTGGTGATTCTTCGGAAAACGAGCGAGAGCCTCTCCAAAGCCGAGCTCGACAGCCTTCCGGCCGGTCAGCTTCGACGCCACTATCGGAAGATTGCGGAGAACCTCAACACGGCTTTGCGTGCCGGCGTCGGCTTCAAAGAAGAGGCCGCCACGCGGGCTTCGGTCGACCTCGACCACATTTTGAGCTCGACACGGGATAGCGCGAACGCGGGCTACTTTGGTGTCTCGACCGAAGGGCCGACGGCCAAGCAGGTAGCGCTCGACCCGGCGCCATCGAGCACGCCAGTTACAAAGACACCACAGATGGCGCCGATCAATCCAGCGGATAAGATGGCCGCCGCGACGCCGGCCGCTCACCCGACCGCGGAGTCGCGCACGCTTGCAACGACGGCGCGCCCGGCGCGTTCACCTTCGTCGCGCCCCCAACGGTCTCCGTCATCGTGGCCGAATCGAGGCACCTCTTCGCGGCAAGCGGTGGCTGCCACCGTTCGGCACAGCGGGGAGGCCGTTTTCTCAGAGGTCAACGACCCGCCCACGCGGCCGAACGCGATTGTCGACTCCTACTCGGAATACGACGACGAAGCGGAGGAGTCGACTCAGGTGAAGCACGTGCCTCAGGAGCTCATCGAGGCCTCTGCGCCCGCCGACCAGGGCGACGAGGGGCACTTCCGTGAGGTCTTCGAGAAGTTCATCGCAACGCAGAAGGAATGCGGCGCGTCGGTCTCGGGGCTCACCTTCGACAAGTTCGTACGCAAACTTCATGCCGCGCGCGACCAGGTCATGAAACGCCATAACGCCCCTGCTGTCCGCTTCACGGTGTACGTGAAAGAGGGGCGCGCGGCGCTCAAAGCGAGCCCGGTCAAGCAGTGAGTTGACCGCCGGGAATCTCGGCTCTACCTTGAACCATAGTCCCTCTGTGGTTGCAGGTGAGGAAGGAGTAGTGAATCCCTGACTAGGTCGATTAGGGTGCTTCAACGTGCGTGGTGTGCGGACCCGGCTAGCGTCATC
>CAMYMX010000728.1 GCA_947259605.1 uncultured Polyangiaceae bacterium
GAAGATGTCCCAATCCCCGCTTCCCGCGCTCAACGCCTTCGGCTTATTCGCGCTCGCAGCCCCAAGAAGGGAATGCGGCGAAACGAAGGGTGATACAGTGTGCAGCGGTGGCGCAAAAGAACTTCAAGCTCCGGGCCGAGGACATCAAAGATCTAGCTACAGGTCGTGGCGCGTGCTTCGCCACCGACATGATCACCGTGGAGGGACACAAAGTCCGTTTCATGTACCGCGAGAAGCCAGATATGGATGTCGACAGCGGTTGGCGCTTCTTCTCGGGCTTCGAGTCCGACGAGTACGTGGACGACCCCAACAATTCGGCGATCTACGACATAAATACGATCGCGAACTACGACCCCGACATTATCCCCTTACTGGATGCGCCCATCGGATCTGCTTTTGAGCGCACCGACGCGTCCCTGTCCTTCAAGGAGGTCTTCGATTTCGAGCCTTCCGAAGACTAGCGGAGATTCCTTGGGTGCCTGACGACTGGTGCGCGCGAATAAGCCGAAGGCGTTGAGCGCGTGACTCATGCGACCGAGCGCGCGAGCAGCGTGCGAGGACGCGTGCAGTTTTGGTGTCTGCCAAAACTATGCCTTGCCCGAACGGAGTCCGGTTCCTTTTGGCGCACAATGAACAACTCTGGAGCCTGCTGCGCAAATCTGAAGCAAAGCGACTCGTATTGCCTCGTAATGACGCAATCTGCATCAGAGTGAGTCAGGCCGAATCACTCCTCGCAAAAGGATGCAGAGTTATCTAGAAAAGAGCAGGACGAGCCAGGCCCGACCCAGGATGGGAATGAGACTGAAGCGGAGCCTGGACGGGTACGCACACTGAGCATAACCTAGCTTGAATGGGGACCCGGTCCGATATTCATGCGTTGATCGATGCACTGGACGACGAAGAGCTCGACGCGGTGCGTGCGGTTCTGAACGCCGTTCGTGCCAAGGATGGCTTTGAGAGCCTGAGCGAAGATGACCTGGAAAGACTGCGGGCATCGGTGAGGCGTGGGCTGGGAGACGAAGCGAGTCGCAGGGTAGCCAGAGAGCTTGCGCAAATGGCCCAGGAAGACGAGCTTGGATACGAGTAGCTCGTGTCCGGAACCGCTGGCTGTCCGGCAAGTAGGGGATACCGTCAGCTAAGAAACAAATCTTTACTTTGCGCTCGCGTTGGTAAAGAATCCTTTCTTAGAGGCAGATGGCAAGAGTTACCGGGAGATACGAGCGTACGGCGGTCGCCGGCGAGGAGGTCAGGGCCTTCGTGCCGCGGCCCTTGCCTCCGGTCGACCCGCCGCTGAGCCTCGACTCCGAGACCCTCGCGCTTCTCGGTCGTGCCGAGCGGGAGCTCAGTCGCCTCGAGCTCGCCGGCGAGATGGTCCCCTCGGTCGACTGGTTCATCTACGGGTTCGTCCGGAAGGAAGCCGTGATCTCGTCTCAGATCGAGGGAACGCAAGCCACGTTGATCGATCTGCTGACATTCGAGGCGCAGCGCGAAGACGATTCGGCGCCGGGACCGGACGTCCAGGAAGTGTGCAACTACGTAGACGCACTCGCGTACGCGAGAGAACAACTTCGCCGTCGAAAAGGGCTGCCTCTCTCGATGCGACTGCTCAACGGAACGCACGCGCGTTTGATGAGAGGCGCGCGAGGTGCCGATAAGCATCCGGGGAAGGTCCGGCGCACCCAAAACTGGATCGGCGGCACGCGACCAGGAAACGCCGTCTTCGTTCCACCGCCGCCAAACTTGCTCGACGGGCTCTTGAGCGATTTCGAGCGCTACATCCACGCGGACGATGGGCTGCCGCCCTTGGTTCGGGCGGGGCTCTTGCACCTTCAGTTTGAAACCATCCATCCCTATCTCGATGGCAATGGAAGGATCGGGCGTTTACTCGTCACCTTGCTGCTCGAGGAGTGGAACCTGCTCTCGCAGCCGCTTCTCTACTTGAGCCTTTTCTTCAAGCGGAACCGAGAGGACTACTATCGCCTACTCAACGCCGTCCGCCTCGAGGGCGATTGGGAAGGCTGGATCCG
>CAMYMX010000729.1 GCA_947259605.1 uncultured Polyangiaceae bacterium
GCGCCAAGCCGATGATGATCAGTCCGACCATGTACTCCGGTTTGTCGGGCAACAAGGTGACGGCCAGCGTGAACATGAGCACAGGGCCGATGATCCAGTTTTGAATCAGTGACAGCGTCAGAACTTTTTTGTTACTGAAGACGCGCCCCATCTCCTCGTACCGGACCTTGGCGAGGGGCGGGTACATCATCAGGATCAACCCCACCGCGATTGGGATGGACGTCGTACCGATGCTCATCGCGTTGAGCCCGTCGGCGAACCCCGGTACCAAGTAGCCGAGGCCGATGCCGGTGGCCATGGCGACGAAGATCCACAGCGTCAGGTAACGGTCGAGAAATGAAAGGTGGCGCGTCTGGTTGGTCATCGTGTTGCGCTTTGCATGGCGGCGCGGGGGAGCCTTCCATATACTCCGCGGCAATGAAAGCCGAGCCGATTGAGCCCCGCCCCAGTGATTATCTGATTCAGGGCCGCAACGTGGCGCTGCCATGTGTCGTTCGGGACGCCTGCTCGGCAACGGCAACCTGGCTCGTCAGCGCGCGAGCTGCCCAGGCGCTGCTCCCCGGGCCCGAGCTCGAGATTGCCCAAGTCCTTCCAGGCCGCGGCCTGCTCAGCATCGCGTGCGTCGACTACCGCGACAACGACCTGGGCGAGTACAACGAAGTTTCCATTGCGTTTTTCGTTCGCAAGCGTGGTGACCGCAAGGGGCTTCCGTTTTTGGGCGCGGGGATCGACATGATCCGCGGAGTCCTTCCAACGCACATCATTCATCTACCGGTGAATCAGTCGTTCACGTGCGAGGCTGGACGAACGATTTGGGGGTTTCCCAAGACGGTCGATGAGATCGATTTCGACACGAGCGGCGACCGCGCCCGATGCGTTTGGAACAAGGATGGGCAAAACGTCCTGAAGATCAGCTTCCCGATGGGCGGAAAGCGCGACTTCCCCGAGCAAGAGCTTTGCACTTACAGCTACATCGACGGGACTCTGCATCGGACGCCGTTCATCTCCAGCGCCGAGCATCTCGGGATTCGGCTGGGCGGCGTGAGAATGGCCCTCGGTGCACACCCGATTGCGGACGAGCTGCGCTCGCTTGGTCTTCCAAAGCCGGCGCTGATGAGCCTGTGGATGGGAAAGATGAGGGGCCGGTTCGACGCTGCCGAGAGGTGTGCCTAAGACAACGAGGGAGAGACGCATGGAAGTTCGCGCTGCAATCGCTCACAAGGCGGGCCAACCGCTGTCAATAGAGACCGTACACCTCGACGGACCGCGCGCGGGCGAGGTGCTGATCGAAATGAAGGCCACGGGCATTTGCCACACCGACGCGTACACCTTGTCGGGCGCAGACCCGGAGGGAATCTTTCCGTCGGTGCTCGGGCACGAAGGTGCCGGTGTGGTCGTCGAAGTCGGGTCGGCCGTGAGGTCGTTGAAGCCTGGGGACCACGTGATTCCGCTGTACGTCCCGGAGTGCCGCAACTGCGAGTACTGCACCTCCGGGAAAACCAACCTGTGTCAAGCCGTGCGCTCAACGCAGGGGCGAGGGCTCATGCCCGACGAGAGCAGCCGCTTCTCGATCGGTAAAGAGACAATCTTTCACTACATGGGCACGTCGACGTTTGCGCAGTACACGGTCGTGCCGGAGATCGCCGTCGCAAAAATTCGTGATGATGCGCCGTTCGACAAAGTTTGTTACATCGGCTGCGGTGTGACGACCGGGATCGGAGCGGTCATCAATACTGCGAAGGTGGAGGCCGGCGCCAATGTGGTCGTATTTGGGCTAGGGGGCATCGGGCTCAACGTCGTGCAGGGGGCCCGCATGGTCGGTTCCGACAAGATCATCGGCGTGGACCTCAATCCTGATCGACGCGAGCTCGCCGAGAAGTTCGGCATGACCCACTTCGTCAATCCCAAAGAGGTTGAAGGCGATTTGGTTTCCTACCTCGTGGAGCTGACGGGAGGCGGGGCCGACTACACGTTCGAGTGCATCGGGAACGTCGAGGTGATGCGCCAGGCGCTCGAGTGCTGTC
>CAMYMX010000730.1 GCA_947259605.1 uncultured Polyangiaceae bacterium
GTCCCCTGCTGCCCCTCGAGCCTGTAGATTTTGATCGGCCTAGGGGTCGGCTCGGGTTCGACCGCCACCTCTTCCTTACAAGAGACAAGCATCGCAATCGCGAGCAAGAAATGCGCAACGACGAGGCCGTGCACAGGCATTCTAGGAGGCATGGAGGGTTCCGTCTTCAAGGCGATTGTTCGAAGCTGCCGAGCTGTTCTCGGGACGCGCGAGCATAGGCAGGCAGGCCCATATTGCCAAGGCAAACTTCGACGGCCGCACGGCTCAGTGCCTCGGAAATTTCTCAACGCGGCCTAGGGAATCGGAGACTCGTCGACTATGCTCCGCCCCCTATGCGGCTGCTTTTCCTATCCCTCATCGCCCTGCTCGTCACGCCTACACTTGCAGGCGCACAACCCGAGAAGCCTCATGTGAAAGTGACCGCGGTGTTCGACGGACCCTCGCCTGTGTTCGACACGATCACCGAAGATTTGGCGCGCGAGATTCGGAGCCAGCTTTCGGACCGCTTTGACGTCGTTTTAGTGCCGCTGAGCTTCGAAGGCGATTGGACGGCCGAAGGCGTCGAACGTCAGCTCGACGAGGCGTATTCCGATCCAGAGATCGCCGCTGTCTTCGGCTTCGGTCACCTTGCAGTGCTCTCCGTTGCGGCGCGCAAGGGCCTACCCAAGCCAACGATTCTTCCGTTTGTGTTTCACGCGCGGCAAGGAGGGCTGCCTCGCCGAGGAGACGTCAGCGGAAAACGAAACCTCTGCTACATCAGCGAAGAGCTGGATATCCGGGACGAAGCTGCGCGGCTCCGAGAGGTCGCTGGCTCGAACCGGATCGTCCTTCTCGCGGAGGAGTCACAGCGGGCGATGGTCCCGTCGGTGATCGGGAGCCAAGAGGTCACCGTGGCGATTGCGGAGCCGACGGTCGACGCCTTGCTCGCGGCGATTCCAAAGACCGCTGACGGACTGATCCTCTCTGCGATGCGGCAGCTCAGCCTCGAAGATCGGGGTCGGCTTCTCGACCAGATCACCAAGCGTCGCATTCCGAACATCGCGGTCAGTCCTCGTTGGCTCGACCAGGGCGCGATGATGTCGATCCGCTCACCGAACAACTCCGAGCGAAGGGCTCAGCGAGCGGCGCTGAACCTCGACCTGATTCTCGAAGGCCGGCCTGCATCACAGATTCACGTAGATTTCGAGGAGCGTGAGGACCTGCAGATCAACGTGCAGGCCGCGCGGGCCGTCGGCGTCCGTCCGACCTTCGAGGTCCTGCTCGAGGCGAACGTGGTGAACGAAGAAGAAACTGCGGAAGAGAACCGCCTCCAGATGAGCCGCGCCATGAAGGAAGCGGTCGACAAGAACTTGGATCTGCTGGTCTCCGAAAAGTTCGTCGAGGCGGGCGAGGAAGGCGTGAAAGTCGATCGAGGTCCCCTGCTTCCCCAGGGCCAGCTCGAAGTTGGCATCGTCAACCGGGACCCGGATCGGATCGTCGCCGGGGGCCAGCTGGCGGAGTGGCAGGCAAGTACGTTCGCGCGCGCGAGCCAGAGCATTTACTCGGAGCGAGCCTGGACGCGCTTCAAGGCGCGCAAGCTTGCTCAACAGGGGCGTGAGTACGGCTACTTCACCGACGTGCTCGACATCATGCTCAGCTCGGGCGTGGCGTATGTGGGCGTCCTTCGGGCCCAGGCGCAAGAGCGGATCCAACGCAGGAACATTCAACTGACGAGGGAGTACCTCGAGCTGGCTCGCCTTCGGCTCGAAGTCGGGGTCGCCAATGCGAGCGAGCTCTACCGCTGGCAGGTCACCCTTGCCGACAACCAGGCTGCGGTCGTCGACGCGCGGGCAATCGTGGAGCAATCGAAGATCGAGCTCAATCGCGTGCTGAACCGGCCCTCGGAGCGGCCCATCGCGCCCGTCGACCTGCCCATCGACGAGGCGGGCCGGACGCAGGCGCCCCAAGATCCGATCAGCAAATACATGAACGACCCATGGTCCTTCGAGAAGCTCAGGGACTTCATGGTTCGCGAGGGG
>CAMYMX010000731.1 GCA_947259605.1 uncultured Polyangiaceae bacterium
CGCGCGGCAGCTTGCGTTGGGTGGAGCGTTTGTTCTTCGGCGTCTTGCTGAAGCCGCAGATCGCGGACACCGAAGTCCAGGAGCTCGAAGTACGGGACAGCGGCGTCGACTGGGTGTTGGCGCAGCCGGTGCACCTGACCGATGAGGACAGCGACGAAATGCCGTTTGCGTCGGCGGCTGGGCAAGTGCGGGAGTGGAAAATCTCTCGGAAAGAAGTTGCGGAGTTCTTGGCGCTTGCGGCGCAGGCGCCGGAGTACGTGGGGCAGTCGGTGGCGTTGTCGGGAGCGGGGGTGTCGGCGGTTTGAACAGATATCGATCACTTCGAAAGCGCGGTCGACGAGACGCAGGCCGAAACCGGGTTATCCTGAGCGGTGTAGGCCTGCGGTTTCCGTGTCTTTCCAACGCGTCTGGTATAGAGAGACGCGAGGGGTTGGCTGATGCGCGCTCGATCGACATTGATACCCGTGACTGCGAGTGTGGTGGCAGCCGCGTTCGGAGGTTGTGGAGGGGAACCGGGGCTGGCGGCGGCGTTCGACTACGAGATGCCCGCCCGCTTTGAGGTGCCTGCGCTCCGCGCGCCTGAGGATCAGTCGGAGTACGAGGTTTATGTCGATGGGCCGCTTCAGCCGGAAACGTGGCGGGTGCGGTTCGACGCGTGCCGCTCGACGGGGTCACCGGCGAAGTACAGCTGGCGCATCGACGGCGAAGCGGTTGGCGTGGAGACCCAGTGTAACGGGTTCGAATACGACTTCGCGGCAGAGGGCGAATATTCGGTGTCGCTCGTGGCGGAGGACAGCAGCGGCGAGCAGATCGAGCAGACCCAGGTCATCAAGGTGCGCGACCTACTCATCTTTGGGCTCGGGGACTCGTACGGGTCGGGCGAAGGCAGCCCCGACGTGAACGACTTCGACGAGGGCGGCGTGCAGTGGCAAAACAAGCGCTGTCACCGATCTGCGCAGTCGGGGCAGGTGCGCGCGGCGCAAATGATCGAGGAAGCCGACCCGCACACGTCGGTGACCTTCGTACACGTCGCCTGCTCAGGAGGCCGGATATACGAAGCCTTGCTCGAGCAATATGATGGAATCGTCTTCCGGCCGGAGGACGAGCCGCTCCGGGCGCAGATCGATCGGGTTGCGGAGCTCGCGGATGACGCCGAGATCGACGCGCTCTTCGTGTCGATCGGCGGCAATGACATCAACTTCTCGACAGTGGTCGAGGCCTGCGTCCTCGGTAAGGACTGTCATTTGGGCAGTCCTACGATCGATCCGCTTCTCGAGAGCACGGCCTCTTTGGCCTGCGGTTTCACGGGGTCGTTCGAAGACGAATGCAAGTCCTATTTGGATCCGGACGTGATCGATGTGGACTCGCTCGATGCGCGAACGATCTTCAACATCGGGTCCAAGGCCGAGTACGACGACGAGGGAAATGACTTGGGCCGGGACGGTCTCGACGACCTCCCGCGCAACTACGATGCCCTGGCCGAAGCGATCGTGGACTCGCTTGGGATGGATCCGGCGCGGGTCTATTTGACCGAGATCCCCGACGTAACCCGCGACGAGTTCGGCGACCTTTGTGCATGGCCGACGGAGCTTCCCGGTTATTTGGAGAGCCTGCGCATTGGTGCGCAGCAGGTGCCGGGGGTGACGGAGGCGGAGATGGAATGGGCCAGCACCTACGTGTTGACCGAGCTCCGCGCCGCGATGCGGGCCTCTGCCACCAAACATGGCTGGCAGTTCGTGGACGGCGTGGACGCGCGCTTTTCTGGCCACGGCTACTGCTCCGACGTGACTTGGCTCACTCGTCTGCAGAACACCTTTCAGTTTCAGGGCGACCAAAATGGCGCGCTTCATCCAAACCCTGCGGGGTATGGCGCGTATGCGGATGCCATCGTCGAGGCGTTCGACGCGGCTCAGTAGTGGATGCCGAGACCGATGATGTAGTGATTCGTCCAAACGGACGTGGCCACCCTTCGACCTTGGATCTTCCAGGCAGGTGTGAAATAGGTGGCGC
>CAMYMX010000732.1 GCA_947259605.1 uncultured Polyangiaceae bacterium
ATCTCCTCGACCGCCTCGTCGATTGCGCGCTCGACCTCCTGCGTCTCCTCTTGCCCGCCTGCGAACCGGTAGGTGCCGAGCAAGGGGAGGGGCTCCGGGTCGCTTGCCTTGGCCTGCGGCGTTCCCTCGGGCGCCCACGGCGAGGCGAGAACAGTCACGGCGAGTGAGATCAACGCCAATCGGCAGGGAGCACGCACAACGTTCGGTATAGGGCAAAACGACCCTCTGCAAAGCCTCGCTTCCCAGCTCGCCGTGGTGTCTACGTCGCGTGCCTAGCCAGTGATGACGCTGTGTTGGACACGTTTGCGAGCCGAATACGAATCGGACCTTTCGCGGTGCTCGGATCGACCCGCCTTCCCCCCTGCAAGATTTCGGCTTTACCAGCTGCGACCAGGCGCCGCGCCGCCTGCCTAGCGGGCTCCATGAGAGCACGCCAGCGCTCCACATCCACGTGCCGAGCGGCTTCACCCGGGCAGATCGTCTTGCCTCGACGCTCCATCAGCATGGAAACAATCGCATCTTCGAGCGCCCGATCGAGCGCTGTTACACGGCCCCGTCGGCACCGCGTGCTGCAGAATCGGACTTGGTCCCAGCTCTTCGACCATTTGGTGCGCCAAGTAAATCTCCGTCCGCACCTCGCGCAGATTTTCGTCGGTGTTGACGCCATGCCCGCGGTCTCTAAGTACCTCATCGAGCAACGTCGAGCAGGTGCGCGTGGTCTGGTTCAAGCGCGACTCCAAAATTTGCGACCATCGGCCTCTCGCCGAGGCGGACTGCTCTCTTGGCCCATGGGGCTCATGCTGAGAGCCGAATTTCACGGTACTGGATCTTATGTCGAGTCGCGCGCGAAGCTCAAAGCGCGTTTGTTCTTCCTAGGCGTTCCAGCTCATCCCGGCGAAGTAGATCCCGTTCTACGACGGCTGCACCCCCATTGGCAGCACCTGCACGGACTTCGGCGCATGGATGGAATACTCCATGAAGGCCGAGGCCTTTCATCCGGCCGAGGTCGTCGAGAGCCTCACCTGGTTCATCCTGGCACTAGCGCGCCGCCCACCGCGTAAGCCCCTCGTTGCCTGCGATCGGACCAGACACGCGCCAGGAGAAGCTCGTTCCGCGAGCTCGTCGCAGGAGCCTCACGGCGGTTGCTCGGCGTGCGCACCAGGAGGGCTTGACGTCGCCGCCCCGAGGCAAGAGGACAGCGGCATCCGTTTTTACTTGAACCCTCACGGTTCTTTCCCCGAAAGAAGGTCACTCATGAATCCAAATACGATCTCCCCCGCGGCGCGCCGCAGCCACTTACTCTTCACTTCCATCCTCGGCATGCTGATGCTCGCCGTCGGCGCGTGTGGCGCGGACAGTGGCGAGGGTGTCGATGGGATTGGCGCCAATGTCCAGGACAAAGGCCGTAGTGCCAGCCCCGTCCCCGGAAAACCAGGCGATGCAAACATCGTGGAGATTGCGCTCGCGGTGAATAACGACCTCGGAGAGTTCGACTATCTCCTCGGCGCCGTCGGCTGCCTCACCGATGACGACGGCAACAACCCTGTCGTCGATTTGCTGACGGGCGACGACAAGAAGACGCTTTTCGCCCCGACCGACGATGCGTTCGAACAGCTTCAGCTCGCCTTGGGCGTGCCCGAGGATCAGCTGGCTCCCGAGGTCACCTGCACGCTCGGCAATGAGACCGTCCTGGACGTGCTCGCGTACCACGTGACCGACGGCCGACGCTTCTCGAACAGCGTCTTCAATCGCAACAACTCCAAGCCCGTCGAGATGCTGAACGGCGAATCCATCACGACCAACCCCGACCTCACGATCACGGACATCGCCGGCCAGTCGATCGGCGTCGTGCCGGACTTCGTGAACATCAACGCGAGCAACGGTGTGATCCACGTGATCGACACCGTCATGCTGCCGTTCATCCCCTAAGCGTTCCTGACGCTCGCTGAACCACTGGCGCCCTCCGTCGCCTGCCCCGTTTCGTCGAGGGCAGGCAGACGAGCGGCGC
>CAMYMX010000733.1 GCA_947259605.1 uncultured Polyangiaceae bacterium
TCGCTGTCGCCTTCGCCCATCTCTTCGGTGCGTTCCCTGCCAGCGTCGAGCTCTTTTTTCTGGTCACGGCAATCACAGTCTTTGGCCTTCCTCACGGCGCGCTCGACTACTTGTCCGGCCGTAGTCTGCTGCAAGGCGCATTTGGCGATTGGTGGTTCGTGCCGTTCGGCGTTGGGTACATGGGGCTTGCAGGGCTCGTGGTCGCCGCTTGGCTGGTTGCGCCACTGGCTTCGCTGCTCACGTTTCTACTCATGTCCGCGGCCCACTTCGGCACCGGCGACGTCAACCCCCGGGTTGCGCTTGGTGCCGGCGGTTGCTTCTCATCGCACGGCGCGGCGATTGAGGCCGTGGGCCGAGGCGGTCTGATTTTGATCCCACTTCTTCAATTCCATCCGGAGGCCGCGAGCAATCTCTTCGCCTATCTCGTTCCGATGAGCCCGAGCGAGCTATACGCAGCGATCACGTCGGCTAGCCCACACCTCTTCGTGGTGAGCGGGGCCGTCCTCGCCGTGGTCATGGCGCATCATCTCGGCGGCTGGGCGGAGGGCACGCCTGGGCATGCGCAGGTGGCGCTTGAAATCGGAGCCCTTGCCGCATTGTTCGCCCTCGCACCGCCTCTGATCGCGTTCATCGTCTACTTCTGTGTTTGGCACTCGTTCCGCCACTCGCTTCGGCAGGCTGCGAAGCTCGATCCATCTAGCCCCCGCGCCGCGTTCCAGGCGTTCGTTCGTCGCGCGTGGCCAACGACCGTGGCCGCATTCCTCATGGCTGTGCTGGGCTATGCGCTCATCGGCGCCCCATCGTCGGACGCCAAGATCATTCAGGTCGTGTTCATAGGCCTGAGCGCCCTCACCGCACCGCACATCGTCCTTTCATGGCTCGCATCGCGCACAGCTTCGGTGAGCGCGAACACCAACCTCCGATAGAAACAAACATGTCTGCACACCAAAAAACCTTCGACACACCGTTCAGCTCGACCGACGCCCGCGCCAAAATCGACTGGAAGTCGTTCGTCGACGTCATCCCCGCGGGCCTGGAGCTCATGTCTCCGGCAAGCATCATGCGTCAGGCTTTCGAGCTGGTCTCCAACGCGACAGATGCTCGCCGGTACCTGTCGGCGCTCAGCGGTGCACAGGCCACTCTTCGCGAGGCATGCGTTCCACTGCTGATCCTGGAGCGACGCAACGAGCTCCCGCTGCTTGCGACGAGCTCCCTGACCCAGCCCCAGCGCCGCGGGCTCGGGCAGCTTGCGCTTCAGCTCTATTTCGCCCAGCTTTTCCGCAGCGAAACCGCCCTCATCGACCTGTGGTCATCTCGCTTTGGCATCGATCAAGCAGGAGACGTGGTCTGGGTGCCCCGCCCGATCTACGTCCAATGGGATCCGGTTTTCTCAGGTGCGGTCAGAGACGTGTATGCCGGGTTCTTCTCCGACGACAACGAGCTGTTTCGGTCGGGGCTCGACCGCCTTGGGCTTGGCGCAGCAGGCGCCGTCTTGCTGCGTCATCTCGGCGAAGGCAATCAACGAAGCGTGCGATTTAACGAAGCTGGCTTGCAGTCCACCCTTCGACAGATTGTCGCACTTCGCGGGGCGAGGCAGCCCGGGTTGCACCGCAATTTCGTCGCGTTCGGCCTCTACCTCGCATCGCTCCACGAGCTTCTCGCCTCGCTCGATCTGGCGTTTGACGTGAGAGCCGCCTACCTCCGGGCTCAACCAGAGCTTGCGGACGGGATTTAGGCGAGCGCGATCAGTGCGCAGAGCGAAAGCACGACGAACGCCGGCAGTGACTTGAGCGGCGAATCGCCCGCCTTGAAGTGCATCGCGATGGCGCCGATCATGAGCAGGGCCATGCCCGTCGCCGCTGGTTTGGTGAGCGCAGGCACAAAGAGGCCGACGATGAGAAGCGCTGAAAGCGAGATCTTCAGGAAACCGATCGTGAACATGAACCAGTCCGGCAGACCATAGACGGTGAACTCCTCTCTCATGTTCGTTGCCTCACCGCCTCT
>CAMYMX010000734.1 GCA_947259605.1 uncultured Polyangiaceae bacterium
CGTCTCCCTTTTGCTGATCAGCTTGAGCTTGCCCCGCTGCGCTCGCTCCGCCTCGAACGCGGTTTCCAGCTCGCTAGCTGCCGCGACGAATTCTTTCGGCGCCAAATCGACCAGCCCGTCGTCCGTCACGACGCGTTGCCCAAGGAAGTCGCCTCCCTTGTTCGGTTCGAGCAGGCGCCCGTGGGGCTCCTTGCGAAGACTGCGGAGCGAGCCGATACGAAACGCGCGCGCCATCAAGCCCAGGAATCGCTCCGGGGTAAGCCCAATGCGACCCCCGATTCCAGGAAGACTCCCTAGGCCGCCCCAGGCCGCTAAGAACCCGTTCGCGACACGGGACCCAAAAAGCGTAGACCCGCATGCACGAGCGAGCTGCAGCAAGATCATCGTCTCGTCGCGCTGCTCGTCCTCCAAAGGCAAGAGCGCATCGGTGAACTGCACGTATGGAACGGGCTGGACGCCCATCAAAGACTGAAACACGAACGGCAAGTCCGGGCGCTGCAGCGCGCTGCTTCCGGGAAGGATGTAATGCGCGTGATTGGCGGTCTCATTGCGGAAGATGTCGATCACGACGAGGAGCTCGAGCGCTTTCAATGCCTTTTCGAGGCGCCCGTTGCTGTTGGGCACTGTCAACAGTGGATTTCCCGAAAGGCAGAACAGTGCCCGCACCTGCCCTTCGCCCGGAGTGAGAATCTCGTCTGCCATGAGCCCGGCAGGAAACGTGTCGGCCACCGACGGGAGCTGCCCGATGCGCGACAGATCCTTGCGCATCGTATGGCCGCCTCTGCGCGCATGCTTCGGGAAGTTCTTGATGAAGCCGTGGCCGACGATCGTTCCACCAAGCCGGTCCAAATTGCCCGTGACCGCGTTGATCGTTTCCTGAATCCAGAACGCGAGGGTGCCATGGCTGCCCTGATTGACCCCCGTGGAAAGGAAAATCGCCGCACCATCCGCCTCGAGATAGGCGTCGACCATCGAGCGAAGTGTTTCGGCAGCAATGCCGGTCACCTCTGCGCTGCGCTCCGGCGGCCAGGCCTCCGCAACGGCACGAAGCGGTTCAAGCCCCTTCATGTGTCGGCTGACGCGCTCATGGGCGATGGCATCTCGGCTAAACACCTCGTGGAGAAAGCTCAGTAAGAAATAGATGTCGGTATCGGGGCGAATGAACACCTGCGTCCCGAGCTGCTTCGCGGTTTCGGTCCGACGCGGGTTCACGTTGAAGACCTTGCCGCCCCGGGCTTCAATCGCGCGCAAGCGACGAACGGGGTCCGGAAGCTGCATGAAGCTCGAACGGGACACGGCGGGGTTCGAGCCGACGATGATCAAACACTCGGTGCGGTCGATGTCGGCAAAGGGCTGAATGAACGGGAAGCCATAGAGCCGCTCTGCCGCCGCGAACTTGTTGTTGCAGTCCTGGGAGCCGGTTTGGAACAAATTGCGCGAGCCAAGTCCCTGAAGGAATGCCGCGATGAGAACCGGAGGCAGCAAACTGAACGAAATCGGATTGCCGAGATACGCAGAGACCGAATCACCGCCGTGTTCTTTCACGAGCTGCCGCACCTTCGTGCCGATCTCGTCGAGCGCCTGCTCCCAACCGATCTCTTCGAAGCGTCCTCCGACGCGCTTCAAGGGAACGCGCAGCCGGTCCGGAGAATGATGGATCTCGTGGTAGCGAAGGCCCTTGATGCACGAGTAGCCCTTGGTGACGACGTGGTCCCGGTCGGGCTCGATGGCCACGACCCGGTCGCCTTCGATGGTTGCCCTCAGGCCGCAAGTCGCTTCGCAAATGCGGCAGAACGTCAGCTCGGTTCGGCTGGACACGGTCGGGCTCAAGCGGTCGGGAACTTCTCGACCAGGAGCGCCAGCGCGTCGTGGGTGGTCAGAATGCCGATGATCTTGTTGCCTTCGACTACGACCGCGGAGCCGTATTTGTGTTCCAGCATCTCGTTGAGCACGGAGAAAAGCGGCGTGTCTTTGCTGACGGTGTACGCTTCCTGAGTCATCGCC
>CAMYMX010000735.1 GCA_947259605.1 uncultured Polyangiaceae bacterium
GAACGTTGCATGTTCCAGCGGGGGTGGGGCTGTTGCCGTTCTTGAATGGCGACGAGGCGTTCTTTCGGATGACGAACGTCAGCATGCCGGCGCAGCCCGAGACGATTCCGTTTTTGGCGCTCCAGCGCAAGGCGGTCTTGATCGTCGTGCCGGGCGAAGATGTCATGCTTGGCCTCGACGAAGACGATGGTCGCGCACGTCATGAAGTGGCTTGCATGTTTGCGGGCGGGCTCGTGATGGGAACGCTGTCTTTGTCAGAAGGTGTGCGGGTGTCAGACGAGCTCATGGGGTCCCAGGAATTTTTCGCGATCGAAGATTGCACCGTGGGCATCGATGCGACGCCAGACCCCGTCATGGAAGCCGAGAAACTCGTGTTCGTGCACGCAGCCGAGATTTTTGGTGTCGCGGAGCTGGACAGCGAATGATCGTTCGAAATGGTACGGGACCGAAGCGTGTATTCCGACGCTTCATCCTCAGGAATTGGGCGCTGATCCTCACGGTGATCCTCACCGAATAGGCCGTCGTCATCGTCTCGCGATATACGAGCGTCCTCGAAACCGACGTGCTCTCTGCGACCGCCATCGGTTTGATTGCGACCGTGGTCGGCATCTTCATCGTCTTTCGCTTCAACGAGGCGTACCAACGCTGGTGGGAAGCGCGAATTTTGTGGGGGGACTCGTCAACAAGAGCCGCACCTTCGCACGCGAAGTCGGCACGCTTTTAAGCACGGAGCGCGTTCCCAAGCTCGTGTCCGAGGGCCAGGCGTCCGAAGCCCAGAAGAAGCTCGTGTACCGTCATCTGGCATTCTGCAACGCGCTTCGTCTCAGCCTGCGAGGCCAAGATTCTTGGGACGAGCTCGCTCCATTCGTGACGCGTGACGAGCTCACCGAGCTGAAAGGATTCGCCAACAAGCCCACGCGCCTCATTCGTTCGCAAGGCGAGGATCTTGCCGATTTGATCGGCACCGAGATGAGCCAGCAGCTCCTGCTGATGCGCTTCGACGCCACGCTGAGTCGCCTCTACGATCTTCAAGGCGGTTGCGAGCGGATCAAGAACACCGCCTTTCCCGACGAAGTGCGGCTGATTTCTCGTGGCCTGGTCTGGCTCAGCGCGGGCGCGGTCCCGATCGCGTTCTTGAGCGCTGACCGCCAGATTCGCGTCATCGAGGTGCTCGCCGTGATTGTGATCAGCCTGAGCTTCATGGTGGTTGAGCAGCTAGGCGCCTCGCTCAAGAACCCGTTCGAGAACGACGACAATGACACGCCGATGACGACCCTTTGCAGGACCATCGAGATCGACCTACGCCAGCAGCTCGGCGAGACGAAAGTCCCGCCACCCATCGAACCAGTTGACGGCGTTCTGATGTGAGCTCGGTCAATCTCTCAACGCCGAGCGCATGACGTCGAGAGGCGGCTCCAAGCCAGTCCACATCTCGAAGGCGATCGCGCCCTGATGGAAAAGCATTCCAAGGCCGTCGACGACCTGTAAGCCACGCTCTTCGGCACGCGCGAGCAGGGTCGTCCTGAGCGGCTTATAGACAAGGTCGACGACTGCGGCTCCCTCGGGCAGGGCTTCGATGGGAAGCGAATCGGCGAACGCTTGGGCGCCTGGGTTCGACTCGAAGGTCGCGCTCGTAGCCTGAACGAGCAGGCTGGCGCCCCGAAAATGACGGCCGGCTTCACCCAATGGCGCCGCCTCCAAGCGACAGCCGACCGCGTCCGCCAAGGATCGACACAGCGTTTCGCTTTGTTCGGGCCTCCGAGAGAGGACACGGATCTCCGACGCGCCCGCCTGGGCCAGGCCCACGACCGCGGCACGCGCCGCGCCCCCCGCGCCGAGCACGACCACGCGCGCCGCGCTCAGCTCCACACCCGCTTCCTCGAGCGAACGCACCAAGCCTCGGGCGTCCGTGTTGTCGCCAAGGTAGCGCCCGTCGCGCCGCACGACGGTGTTCACCGCGCCGATCGCCCGCGCAGTCGGCGTGACTTCGTCGATCAGCGAGAG
>CAMYMX010000736.1 GCA_947259605.1 uncultured Polyangiaceae bacterium
TCTTGAGGCCGATTGCGGCGTGTGCGATCCGCTGACGGAAGATGGGATCCTTTGCAGCTCCCGATTCCTTGGCCGCAGCGACGACCTGCTCGAATTCCTTCTGGAAGAGGTACTGCTGGCCAAGCGTCGATGCGCCGCGCTCGAAGGCGAGAGTGCCCATGGCCACTTTCCAGCCGTTGTTGACGCCTCCGACGACATGGTCCTTCTGCGCCTTGGCCCCGTCGAAAAAGACCTCTGCGAACTCGGAGCTCCCGCCCATTTGTCGAATCGGCCGCACCACGATACCGTCTTGTTTCATCGGAACGAGAATGCAGCTGATGCCCCGATGCTTGGGCGCTTCCGCATCGGTCCGGCAGAGTACGAAGCACCAGTCCGAGTACTGCGCACCGGAGGTCCAAATCTTCTGACCTTCGATGATCCACTCATCGCCGACCACTGTGGCTTTGGTCTGCACGTTCGCGAGGTCGGAGCCTGCGCCGGGTTCCGAGTAGCCCTGGCACCAGATTTCCTCGCCTGAGACGATGGGCGGCAGGAATCGCTCCTGCTGCGCAGGCGTGCCAAAATGGATCAGGGTCGGACCAAGAAGCGTTTCGCCGATGTGGCCCACGTTCCCCGGTCCGTTGGCGCGGACGTACTCCTCGTTGAAAACCGCCTCCTCCTTGATCGAGCAAGCGCGTCCGCCGAACTCTTTGGGCCAGCCAATGCAGTTCCAACCGGCAGCGCCCATGACCTTGCCCCAGGCCACGCGCTCTTCGACGTACGTGTCCTGATCGCCGGAGGCGCCTCGTCCCTGTAGGTCCTTAAACGGGCCATTGAGTTGCTCTTGGAGCCAAGCCCGCGCCTCTCGGCGAAACGCCTCTTCTTCTTTGCTGAGCTGTATCTCCATCACAAACCCATCTGCGCTGCGACTCGCTCACGGTGAAAGGCAGGGCTGCCGAATAGATTCTCGGTAGCCTTGGCGCGCTTGAAGTAGAGGTGCGCCGGGTGCTCCCAGGTGAAGCCGATTCCGCCATGAATCTGGATCGTTTCGGCGGCGCAGTGAAAGAACGCATCCGAGCAATATGCCTTGGCACTAGACGCCGCTTCTTCCAGGCCGTCACCATCCTGGGCCACGAGGGCACTCGCGTAGAAGGCCGCCGAGCGTGCCGACTCGATCATGGTCAGCATGTCCGCGCACTTGTGCTTGATCGACTGGAACGAACCGATCGGCCTACCAAACTGTCTGCGCACCTTCGCGTACTCGACCGACATCTCGAGGCACATTTCGGCCGCGCCCACTTGCTCCGCTGCGAGCGCGATCCTCGCGCGATCCAGAGTTCTCTCGCAGAGCTCCCAGCCTCGACCTTCATCACCTAGCCTGGCGTCACCGGTCACGATCACATCACTGAGATCGACGGACGCCAGTCGCCGAGTTTGATCCATGCTTGGCAGCCAGGTGCGTTTCACGCCTTCCGCGTTTCCAGGCACCAGAAACAGGCTCACGCCTTCGGCGCCGGCGCTGCGCTCGGAGCGTGCCGCGACGATCAGCAGATCCGCGGTGTGCCCATCGAGGACGTAGCTCTTGTTGCCGCGCAGCAAGTATCCCGACCCGCTTCGTGCATAGGTCGCTTCGACACCGACGGCGTCCATGCGGTTGTTTTTTTCGGCAAAAGCAAGAGTCGCCCGCGTCTCTCCGGCGGCAATGCCCGGCAAATGGCGCTCCTTCTGGGGCTCGCTCCCGCCCAGCAGGAGCGCATTGGCCCCTAGGCCAATCGTCGATAGAAACGGTGCGCATAGAAGTGCTCGACCGATTTCTTCCATCAGTGGATGCAGGTCGAGGTAGCTCATGTCGAGGCCGCCGTACGCTTCGGGGATCGTGAGCGCGGTCCATGCAAGCTCCTCGGAGAGCTGCGCCCAGGTGGCCGGGTCGTAGCCTCGTTCGGTTTCCATCGCACTCCGAACACGCTCCTCGGACGACGCCACCTCCAAGAATCTTCGAGCGGCTCGTCTGAGCTCGTTCTG